>NZ_JBXWSB010000128.1:0-11933 GCF_059613205.1 Ruegeria sp. BHSB064 | reverse complement strand
CGACACGAATCACAGATACCAACTCGGCTTTTCTTGATCAAGGCACGGTATTACAACCGGCAAAGTGCGGACAATAACACCAGACAATCCTACCCTTTTGCTTTGTTGCAACAGTGATCGTCCGACGACGTACTTGCAATACCAGCCTCCCAGCAAGAGTGTCAGAACTTATCTTCTGGCGGGTGTTTCATGACGCGGAAACTTGCGCACCTGAAACCGGTTGCTGTTGTCACAGGTTGCTTGTCTGACGCCAGCGCAGCAGGCTTGAGCATGGGACAAAGCCAGGAGATACTAGGATCAAGACGTTATCAACGACCGTGGCAAAGTTCATGCGGCTTCCAAATTGCCAAGCAAAATAGATGTCATATCCGCATCAATTACCCCATCTACAGCAATCACGTCAGCACCCGTCTCATAGTCGACATTGTCTTTACTGACCCCCGACAAGTCTGAATTTTCATCCAGGAAAACCCATTGCAGATCGGGTGCCGAGGGTTCTTCGACAACAACCTGAAGTATCGCAAGCGCATCTAATGCGTTGACGGACCCGTCCTGGTTAACGTCGGCGGCAATCAGGTTTTCAGCCGTTGCTGAACCCCATGTCGGATCCAGACCCACGGAAATGCGCAGGACCTGCAAAGCGTCCAGGGCATCGATTTCGTTGCTGGCCGTGGAGTAATATTTGATAACGTCTAACCTACCAGGGTAGGTTCCGTCTGGGAGGTCCAGATCGAACATACCTTGGTCGTCAGCCATGGTAGAAACTGTACCACCACCGTCAGGCGTAAACCTGATCTCTGCATCTGAAAGACCTGGATTGGCTGTTTCACTGTTTACAGAAACGGGCCCAGCAAATCCATCGGAGCTATCTGGTGTCAAAACACCAAAATTCCCGAAATCGACTGGAATGTGATCGGGTCCTTCAAAACCCGCCCCAAAAACATCGCTAGCCGTCAGCGGCCCAGCAGTGGCCGAGTGAACGTCTACCACTTCGCCTCGGTATTCGATCCGAGCACCTTGCGCGGTGCTGGTTACAGTCAATTGTTGAGGTGAACGTAAAAGCAGATAGTCGAACATGTCCAACCGATCCACACCTGGTTGAAAATCTGAGATCGTGGTCAGTCCACTTCCTGACTGCATCACAAAAATATCGGAACCTGTACCACCTGACATTGTTGTTGAGCCTGCCCCAGCGATCAAAACGTCGTCCCCTTGCCCTCCAATCAGAGTTGTATCCAGAATACTACCACTGAGCATGTCGTCTGATGCCGTCCCGGACACGGTAGCAAAACCTGTCTGTACTGTGCCCAGATCGCCCATTGGAACCGTTAGAACCGTGACGCCAGCCTCTTGTTGCGATGTGACCAGAATTTGCAGCTCATTCCCAACATGCGCAGCGCTGAGTGATTCGACGTTCTGCAGTCCGCTTGCCAATGTGTCCGCAAAACTGTCGAGGTGAACCAACTGGCCCTGAGGTGTCAGCGTAAAGAGGCTCACCCCGTCATCACCCCCTCCGGCAACAACAAATACGCGTCCGTTGACTTCCACAACCGCTAGGTCCTGAACCGCTGCAAAGCGAGTATCGAGCGTATCCAGCACATGGTTCGTGGCTTTCAGTCCCCCGTCCTGGTTCATTTGCAACACACTAAGAGAGTTGCTTCCTGCACCGGCAACAACCACCCAGGATTTTCCATAAGCCTCTACTGTTTCGACGGCAGTTGGCGTCGAAATTCCAAGCGCTTCCAAGGTGTCATTGTTGTCAATTTTAGTCAAAATGCCGGTGCCACTATTTATCTGGAAAGTCGCAATTGTATTGGCCGCCGCATCGCTCGAAACAAGAAAGTGACCAGAGCCGGCGCGCGCTGTCTCCATGGAGTCGGCCTCGCCTTGTATTGAACCAGCCAAACCGAGCGTGCCGTCGGGAGCGACTTGATATGTCCCGATTTGACCCGTGGCTTCATGCGCGATCACGAACAGATCTGTCGCCCCGACTGACACTTGAACAATGGCGCCTAAGTCTCCTCCACCATTCAACGTACCGGTTTCTTGCAACCCACCGATGGTCCCGTCGATATTCAAGTCATACCCAACCAAACCCGTTGCACTATTCACATCCAGCACAAGCTGACTGCTGCCCGGGAAATCCAGTGGTGTGCCGTTGCGACCCACGAGGAACGTGATTGAACCGCTGTAATACTCTGTATCGACAAGCTGCGGCAAAGCACCTTCGACCAGCCGCCACACAGCAATACCACCCCCGGGTCCGGTGACCGAGTAGAGATACGTTACCCCGTTAAACGTTTTTAAAGCCGTATCGCCGATACCTGAATCGAGCGCTGTGCTCCCCGTTGCAACCACGCTTTCGAATTGAAGTCTCACTGCCGTCACCTCCTGAGCCACCCCTGGCAATGAAAACAGATTGGCTGACTACGCAGACCGAAACCAAAGCGAAATTGTGGTGAAAACGAGGAGTTCGGTTTCAGATTAACTCAATTTTTAGTTTCCGATCAAAGCAGTAACGGTAGGGAAAGACAGATGAGAAAATCGTCAAGGCAAATGTCCTATACCCTTCGAATGATCGCGGGCACCATATGTGAGGGCAAGATGACCAAAGCACCTGAGTCCAACAATAGTTCGTTAGTTGCAACCTCGGACACAGACCGAAAGCAGTTCATTCGCCAGTGGATCGAGGGGAAAATCGGTCGCTGGGCAGGTCGCGGGGCGGCTGGTGGCCTTCTATCGACCGTTATGGCGCTGCCCGCATTTTCGCAAGCCTCGATCGAAGAGCTGTATGCCTTTCAATTTGCAGAAACCATCCCGGGCGTCCGCTCAGCAAAACTGATGAAAAACGGCGATGTACTTTTGAAGATGGCTGACGGTCGCACGCTGATAGTCGCTGCTGAAAACGTTCAGGTTCTGGACAGCGGAGCGATCATGATTGCAGAAGACGCCGTCTCTGAAATCGTTCAATTCAGCGCAGCTGAAGCCGGAGCAGCCGCAGCCGGTGGCATCAGTGGGACTGGTGCAGCTTTGGGTGGGTTGGGTCTTGCCGGAGCAGCCGCAGCAGCGGGTGGAGGTGGAGGCGGAAGCGGAGGTGAGGAGAATGATACGCCACAACCTGAGCCCACTTACTCGAGCCTCAATCTGGATCAACTCCAAACCGCTGCCGTGAACAGTGCCAGCACCAATTCAATCGCACCGGATGGCACCTCGACTGTTGAAGTAACCATCGGATCACTCGTCAAATCCATTACACCCGCTCCAGATGGAAGTTGGTCTCTCTCTCTGACCGCTGCCGAGGCCGCCGCACTTCCCCAAGGGGTAACGGCCGTATCAGTACGACACTTGGACGACGCGGGGACGGAATTGTCGGTTCAAACAGTTCGCTTCGATATTGATACAGTTCCACCGACGCTTTCGATCATCGGATTCTCCGACGGTTCCGTACTGAATACGGCGGAACAGGCAACGGATCTGACTGTATTCGGTTCCACTGACGCGGAGGACGGTCAAACTGTGACCGTAACGCTGAACGGGCAGGCCTTTACCGGAACAGCAAACGGTGGGCAATGGAGCGTCACTATCCCGGTTTCCGCCCTGTCTGCCCTGCCGGACGGTACAACAGTCTCGCTAACGGCTGATGTAATCGATGCGGCGGGTAATCCAGCTGCTCAGGCAAGCGGAAGCTTTGACACTGATTTCACGGCGCCAACTATATCACTTGATCCTGTTGCCGGAGGTTCGATCGAGTTGGTCGATGTTTCGGGTGATCTGACGCTCACAGGCTCCACAACGGCTGCGGACGGTCAACCTGTCAGTGTCGTATTTAACGGTCAATTGTATACCGGTACTGCCTCTGGTGGAGGCTGGAATGTGACGATCCCCAATGCAGATCTTGGCAGTCTGTCCACCGGAGTACCCGCAACAATTATTGTCGCGGTGGAAGATGCAGCAGGCAATTCGGCGGTTCCAGTTGTCTTGTCAGTCCCGGTGGATCTGACTGGTCCGTCCATTTCAATTTCTCCTCTTCCTGTCGGTTCGGTTCTCAATGCAACTGAAGCCGGCGTAGACTTGGCCGTCACTGGCACAACCGCGAATGTCGAGGACGGACAACAAGTCACCGTTTCAATGGATGGTCAAACATACACCGGAACGGTGTCAGGTGGCGCTTGGTCGGTGACGATACCCTTTGCCGATTTGGGCTCGCTTTCAGACGGAAACAGTTTTTCAGTCACGGCAGATGTCAATGACACCAATGGGTTGCCCGCACCACAGGCAGATGTGTCCTTGACCACGGACATGACGGCACCGACGCTCAGTATCGACGGCTTTTCGGATGGGGCAGTCATGAATGCCGCAGAGCAGTTAACTGACCTGACCATCACGGGCTCTACCAATGCCGAGGATGGGCAAACCGTAAACGTCAGCATGAATGGGCAGTCGTATTCTGGCGTTGTTTCCTCAGGTACATGGAGCGTAACGGTGGCAGCTTCAGATTTGAGCAATTTGTCGGATGCAGCCACCATAGCTGTAACTGCGGATGTGTCCGACGCCGCCGGAAACCCGGCACCGCAGGCAAGCCTCAGCTTTGACACTGATTTCACACAGCCAAGTTTGACAATTTCAAACATTTCGGACGGCGTTGTAATGAATGCCGTGGAACAAGGCACGGACCTAACAGTGTCAGGAACGTCCGATGCACCAGACGGAACAGTTGTGAGCGTCAACGTCGCACGCGGCGACGGAACGACTGATCTAAGCGGAACCGCAACCGTAACTGGTGGTACCTGGACATACACGGCGACAGCCGTTGAAATCTCAGTTCTTCAGGATGCTGAGACATACAGCATCAATGCGTCAATCACAGATCCAGCCGGAAATAGCACTCCGACCACGACAAGTTTCACCACCGACTTTACGGCTCCAACTATCACGCTCGAGCCCCTCCCCGCAGGATCGGTGCTGGATGTGACAGAACAAGCTGTGGATTTGACAATCTCAGGCACCACGACAGCTGAAGATGGTCAGACAGTCACTGTAAATTTCGGAGGGCAAACCTATACCGGCAATGTGTCCGGGGGCGCTTGGTCATTAGACGTGCCCGCCAGCGATCTTAGCGTCCTGTCGGACGCAACAAACTACACAGTTTCCGCTTCTGTAAATGATCTGGCAGGCAACAGTTCAGCGGTGGCAAACAGCTCGATCACAACCGATTTTCGCCCCATTCTTTCAATGGACGAAATCGGAGTGAACGATGCCGTTGCTTTAAACGACGCGCTGACGTCAGGCCTGACACTAAGTGGTTCATCTTTTGGCCTGTCAAATGGTCAGACGATAGATGTTACCCTTAATGGAAATACAGTCGGATCGGCCGTCGTGGCGGGAGACGGAACTTGGTCTTTGGCTGTCGCTTCAACTGAGTTTTCATCCATAAATGCCGGAGATGACCTTGTGTTTTCGGCTAATGCCACAGTGACCGCTGGACCAAACCCGTTACCCGTTTCCGACCAGGTTGTGGCCCATGTACCCGCTGCATATGTGATCACAGAAGCAGGGCGAAGCGGTACAACCGTTACCTTTGAGATCTACGCTGATCCGGATCGCGACATTTCCAGTGGCCTTGCAATAACGGCAGAGCTGGGATTTGACTCCGCTGTAGTTACGTTCGACAGCGGATCTGCAACGGAAAACAATGCGTTTGATCTTTTTCTGGCCAGCCCAGGCATCGGAGATGTCATAAATTTTGCAGGCGCTGCGACTACCTTTTCCGATCTGTCTCAGCCGCTCGTCACCTTTACTATGACGATTCAGGACCCAGCTCAGCCTATCGTGCTGAACATCAATACGCCCGACGGCGGCCCGTCCACGTTACAACTCGGGACCTTCGGCGACGACAGTTTGACCGCCTCCAATACCGACACATTCATCAAAGGCGGAAACGGAGACGATACAATTGATACCTCTGCTTCAGGTCGCGATGTCGTTGTCTTCGAAGCCGACCCGGCAAGTAACGGTTCGGACATTATTACAGGCTTCAGCATCGGCCCAGCAGCCGAAGCAACCGATGCGTTGATGTTCAGTGGATTGGACACAAGCACGCTGCGCGGCGATGGCACGGGGTTTGAAATTTTGTCGGTTGGCGACGGAATTGGAACAAATACCGGATTTGTTGGTTTTGATACGGTCTTGAGCGATCTGAACACGAGCACGATAGCAAACGCTGTGGAAAGTCTCGCCGGTGTACAGGCCGGGGACGAACTTTACGTCATGGCCACTGACGGGGCAGATAGCGTTCTGGTCAAGGTCGATTATGTGGCCTCTGACAATGCCAGCGTACAAACTGTCGCCTCATTTCAGGGGCTCAACGATCTGAGCAGCTTGAACGCTGAGAATATCCTGCACACCGACCCCACTGGTGCATCCGCCTGAATCAAGTTCAGACCACATCAATTCCCACAATTGTAATGAGGTAGTTATGGCACAGAATGGCTTAACTCCGGTCAGCCGCCGACGGCACGGGAAAAAATACTGGAAACGTTTCTCTTCATTCGATTTTGCGACCAGAATGAAAGACTGCGCCGTCGTGGATGCGGAAATCCTCACTGTGGCGGCCACTTTTCCGATAGCTTTCAAAAGGTGTAACCAAGGTTACTATCCAGTGGCCATTCTTTCCCTGATGCCCGATAGTCCGACGCCCTTCGTTTCGCCCGAGGGCAGATGGCTCGCCACGTATGTCCCATCTGATCTTCGCTGTTTTCCGTTTCGGTGCGTACTGAACAAAAATAAGGATGAGGTCGTATCCTCAAACTTTGAACTTCTGGTTGACGAAACCTCAGGGCTTGTGACCAAGGACCCCGCAGACGAGACGTTTTACGACAGCACGGGTGCTCTGGGCCCTGAGCTTGAAAAAGTACAGACGTTTTTTCAAGCGTTTTCTATTTCGATGCAAGACACGCTTCGATTGTGCCGCGTCCTGGCAGAGATGGGTCTTTTTTCGCCGCTGGTCTCCAACAAGGGTATCCCAATCCCAAAAGGCTATTTCGGCATCAAAGCGGGTGTATTGCAGAAAACAAATGATGCCAACATTTTATTGCTCGCCAAGAACGGCGGTCTTTGCCTTATACACGCGCATCAGGTTTCATTAACCCATTTCGCGTGGCTGTCGAAGGCGCAGAACCAGGCCGCTCGATTAAGACCCCAATCGGTCGACAAAACCAATTCAAAACTCCCCAGCTTCTTGGATGCGCTGGTAACAGCACAAGAAAATGAGAGCCATCTCGGGCACTGCAATCATGAGGGTCAATATGCGACCTTTTGAGAAGGCAGAAAAAGCTATGGCGCTGGCTCTGTTTGCGGTTTTGACTTCCGCATGCACCCCTCCGCCAGACTTGACGCCTGTATCCATGTCATTTGCAACTGGAACGGCTGGAGCCGGAGCCGCAAAGCCTTCCAAGTCGCTGAGCCAAAGTGAGTTTGGCCAAAGAATACGCACAGCCGTTGAGACCAGCCCAAATCTGGCACAGAGCGGCACGGGTATGGACATCGCGGCAGCCAACCAAGAAGCCGCCAGGGGGGCATTCTTGCCCCAAGTCTCGTTGGGAGTTAACGCCCGTTCTGAAAGGATCGAGTCAGATATCGCAGATGTTTCACCTTATCTGAGGGTATCACAATTGGTATACGATGGCGGCGCGGCGGCAGGGGATCTGACCGCTGCCCGCGCGCGGGTGCTGGAAAGCCGAGGTAATCAGCTGCAAACAGCCTCAGCAACTGCACTTGCGGCGATTGAGACCTACGTTCTTGTCCTCGATCAGAAGAAAATTCAGAACATTTTCAGAGAGAATGTCATTGTTCACAAAGAGTTGCTGGTCCAGATCTCGAATCGCACGGCCAGCGGCGCCGGTTCCAATGCAGATGTTCTGACAGCGCAATCGCGCATGGCGGATGCGCAAACAAGGCTGGCCGACGCCCAGGCAAGAACCGACCGCGCCGAAGCTCGGTTTCGCGAAGTGTTTGGGGCAGATCCTGGTGTTTTGTCCCCACCCGTGTCCGCACCTGAATTGGAAAGAAGCGACGCTCAGATCGTATTGTTCAGCCCCCAAATTCGTCGTGCAGATGCAAGCCTTTTGGCGGCCAAAGCGGAATGGTCCGCAGCGCAAGCCCGCCGTCGACCAGATGTTCGCGTCGCAGCTTTTGCCAATCAAGACGAAAACAGAGACGCCAATTTTGGCGTTGACCTAGCCGTCAACTACGAATTGGACAGCACCGGTCAACGTCGGGCGGCGATTGCTGCCGCCGAAGCGCAAGTCAAGCAGGCAGAATTTGCGCGCGAACAACTCATTCGTGAAATCACAAGGGAATTGGGGTTCATTCGTTCAGATCAAAAGGCAGGTGCCGAACGATTGCGCGCGGCCCGCGCGGCAGTCACAGCCAACGCCGAAAACGTCACCGCCTCGCGTGCACAGTTTTCGATTGGGCGACGCAGTTTGATCGAAATCCTCGATGCTCAGCGCGACTACGTTAACGCACAAGAACGTCTGATCCTTGCTGAACAGAACTTTTTTCTGACCAACTACGCAGCGCTGAGCCTTACCGGCGACATACTTGACTTGCTCGGAATTTCACTTGGGACCTGGGGCAGTTGGAAATGACTACAACCCGTTTAACTCTCTCAAAGCCTAATCTGACATCCCACGAGGCTTGCCTGCTGAACATAGCAAGTACGCTTGAGCGGCCGTTAACGTTGACCACCCTTCATGCGGCACAAACCGGAGTAGCTGGGGAATTGACCATTCGCGACATCATTTCCGTTGCGCAGCGTGCCAAGTTGCAAGCTGGATATGGCAAGCGCCGCCTTTCCGAATTTGACGGGAAACTTGCGCCAGCGTTGTTGCTTCTGGCAGGAAATCAGGCCGTTGTTTACCATGGCCGTGCAAGCAACGGTGCATTGCTGATATTCGACCCCGAAATTGGCGAAGGCATTTGCGAAGTCCCCGAAGCTAGCTTTTGCGACACATATACAGGCTACGCCATTTTGTTTCGCCGTTGTTACGACAACGAAATTTCGCATGAAACCACCTCTTATGAGGGGCATTGGTTCCGTGCAGCTCTTGCCGCAAACCGATGGGATTACATACAGGTCGCACTGGCAGCTGCTATGGCTAACCTGCTGGGCCTTACAACTTCAATATTTATTATGGTTGTCTATGACCGCGTTTTGCCAAACGAGGCGACGGAGTCACTGATCGCATTGACAACAGGCGTGGCGCTTGCACTGGTTTTCGACTTTGTACTGAAGCTGCTGCGCGCCGGGTTTATCGACAGAGCAGGGCAAAAGGCAGATTTGCTTTTGGGGCGGCGAATCTTCGATCAATTGCTGAACATTCGGATGAAATCCCGAACAGGCTCTACTGGTGCAATGACCAGCACCATTCGTGAGTTTGAAACACTGCGTGAGTTCTTCACATCGGCCACACTTGTTGCCGTTGTCGATTTACCCTTCATCGGTCTATTCGTCTTTGTGATCTATTTGGTGGGTGGACAACTGGCAATTGTCCCTGCCCTCGCGGTGCCATTGGTTCTTTTGACCGGTTTAGTCGTTCAACCAATTCTGTCACGTATGGCCGAAAAGAACCTTGCTGACGGGCAATCCAAGCAATCTGTGCTGGTTGAAGCTGTCTCGGGCATAGAAACGCTAAAGACAACAACTGCAGGCCAGAAGATGCGGGCCAGATGGGAACAGGCGATCGAACGACAATCAGCCCATGGAGCGAAAAGTCGGGCCATCACGCAGTTTGCCTTGAACTTGACCGGCTTCACCCAACAAGCAGCTCAAGTGCTTATTGTCTTTTATGGCGTTTTTCTGATCACTGATGGTCAGGCGAGCATGGGCGCGCTTGTAGCCTCCGTAATGCTGACCGGCCGCGCACTGGCACCCCTGGGTCAGCTGGCGCAGACGTTGACGCGAATGAACCAGGCCAGAAGCGCATACCGAAACCTAAACACGTTGATGATGGCTGAGAGCGAACGCCCTGAAGGTCGCACTTGGGTGAACCGGGACGAGGTCAAAGGCGCAATTTCCTTCAATAACGTGCATTTCTCCTACCCGGATCAAGACACTGACACGCTCCAAGGGATCTCTCTCACGATCGAACCCGGAGAAAAGGTTGCGATCCTTGGTCAAATCGGGTGTGGGAAAAGTACGATCGCCCGTTTGATTTTGGGACTATACTCGCCCCGCGTCGGATCGGTCACACTTGACGGTCTGGACATTCGTCAGATCGACCCGGGTGACTTACGTCGCGATATCGGCTCTGTCCTACAAGATGTTTGGCTGTTCTCGGGGTCGATCCGGGACAATATCGCCAGCGGCGCGATCCGGCCCAAGGACAAGGACATGATCGAAGCTGGCCGAATTTCCGGTGTAGAAGATTTCATCTCCAGCCACCCAAACGGTTATGATCTTCAGTTGGCGGAAAGAGGAGAAGGGCTTTCCGGCGGGCAAAGGCAAGCCATTGCACTTGCCCGGGCGCTCATCGGACACCCTCCGATTTTGTTGCTGGATGAACCGACCAGCGCGATGGACGTCCAAACCGAGGCTCAAGTTATTCAGCGTCTGAAAGACGCAGCTTCTGACAAGACTATGATAATTGTAACGCACCGGACCAGCCTGCTGGAGCTTGTTGATAGGGTCATCATACTGGAAAACGGCAGGATTGCCGCGGATGGGCCCAAAAGCTTGCTGACACGACACGCACACCGTGACAGGAGGCACCTGAATGTCGCGGCATCCTGATCTGGCCGCTATGGCGCGTGAAATGCATGGACGCTCTCCTGTTCAGGGATCGTTGCTTTTGATTGTGATCCTGTCCTGCCTGATCTGTGCCGTGGTTTGGGCACATCTGACCGAAATTGACGATGTTACGCGCGTAGACGGTCGCATTGTCCCGTCCGGAGATATCCAGGTGATTGATGCAAGCGAACCCGGCATCCTTCGCGCGCTACATGTGCGCGAAGGCCAACTGGTGGACAAAAACACATTGCTCATGGAGCTTGATGCCACACAAATCGATAGCAAGCTCAGTCAGGAACAACAACGCGCATTCGGGCTGATGGCGCGCGCGCAACGGCTTCAGGCGGAAATAGACGGAACTCAGTTAGAGTTCGACGCGAAGCTGATTTCAGGGGCACCGAGTGTCGTACGCTCGGAAACGGCACTGTATCAGGGGCGCCAAGCCGAGTTGGAGGCTGAGATTGCAATTCTGGAACGCCAGCGCCAACAGAAGCACCGTGAATATGAGGAAGGCTTGGTGGATCAAGTCACGGCAATGGAAACGCTAAAAGTTTTGGCGGAAGAGCGTGCCATTATGGCACCCTTGGTCGAAAGCCAGATGGAGCCTGCGACAACGTTGCTGGCCTTGCGCCGCAGTGAGGCAGAGTGGCAAGGGCGAAAGGTGCGAGCCGAAGCAGTGACCAACAGGCTACAGACAGGCCTGGAAGAAATCGATGATCGCATCCAAGCGGCCCGTAGCCGGTTTCGCAGTGCCGCGCTGACCGACCTTGCGATTGCCACGGCTGAATTGGCGGCCTTGCAACCCGTGCTGCCTGCTTTGCGCGACAGGGCTATGCGAGCACAAGTCCGCTCTCCGGTGCGGGGCATCGTCAACCGCATTCATCAGACAACTATCGGTGGTCATGCGAGAAGTGGCGAAGAGCTTGTGGAAATCGTGCCTCTGGATGACACGCTGCTTGTAGAGGCTTACGTAAAACCCGAGGACATCGCATTTTTACGTGCCGGGCAGCCTGTGAAAGTCAAGATCACGGCTTATGACTTCGCCCGATATGGAGCGTTGGATGGTGAAATCATACGAATTGGCGCTGATACGATCACGCGATCAGAGCGGAATGAAGAAGAAGTATTCGTGGTGGAAATTCGA
>NZ_JBXWSB010000127.1:0-12176 GCF_059613205.1 Ruegeria sp. BHSB064 | reverse complement strand
GTTGGTCCGCTATCAAAGATTGGCAGAAGTTACTGGACTATCTAAACCAAAAACTAAGTAAAATTCGCCCACAGGGTTACAGCCCGGAGCACTTTCGAAACGCGATTAGTGCCTCTTAGTTCGGCCGAAGCTCGGGCTTAAAGAAACCATTGGCAAAACGCCTCTTTTCCGAGTTTGGCGACTTATACAGTGTGATTGCGGCGTCGAGGGTATTAAAAAAGGAGGAAGATTTGCGGTTTCAGAAGCCTGACACAATTGCTGCCGAGCACGGTCTCCACGAAGGTATTCCGTTTACCAATCCTTAGTAGCCGGCGTGGTGGTTGTACGCTCCAAGCAGATTTTCTGCGCGCGAATTTCTTATTGTATCTTCAAGTCCCGTGCTTCATCCGCCAGAGACACGTATTCGCGCACCGCAATGATATCTTCTGGCGAGGTTAAGTGCCCAGCCTTTAGGAGGTCGGCAAGCAGCTTGGCTTGGCTCCATTCTTCGCGGCCTCCGAATTGACGAGCAACAACCGGGGCAATCGATGGTTCATTCTGCAACACCGTCGCAACAGCGCCTCGAACAACATTTTGCGTTTCTTCATCCCCGGAAAGACTGTGAATCGCGAATGCCTCAACAATCAGTTCCCGGTTTTCAAGCGGAAGTGTCACATCTGCCAAGTAACGCATCGACAACTCAGTAGCGGCGCTTGGCCCACCATGCTCGACAAAAGCGGTAGCGAAGGCACCGAAGGCAGGACCAGGCCTTGCTGAATAGACCTTAAGCCCCGCTTGCAACGGCCGTTGGACGTCACTGTCTTTAGAAAGACCAAGCAGAAGAACCTGTATCGGTAAGAGTGTCGGATCAGAGACGGCATACAATCCAGAGGTGATTGCTTCCGCTGGGATGCTCAATCCTAGATTTTTCAACGTCCCATATTCCACGCGGTCAAGTTCACGGAGCGCCAACTGGTGAATGCGAATGTCGGTGTGGCCCAACAAGGCGCCAAAAAAAACTAACCGGTCATTCTCATCCCCTCCACGCCAGTCCTCAATTCGAGCGATGATTTGATCAAAGACTGTGATCAATTCTCCGTCGACAAGTGCAATTCTTGTCCAAGCACCGTACTTCTCTCGACCGAAAATTGCGTAAGCGTTCGGATTTTTTCCAAGCCTCTGAATTGCGGTTGCGTCCACGCGCTGAGGGATATCAATATCTTCGGGCGTTGCGCCAATTGCTGCAATCGGATCATACCGCAACGGATCATTTGGATCTTCGATAACAGGAACTGCCAGTGCAATTTCCTGACTGCGTAGTAACTTGTCCACCACCGTGTCTTGCGGGATGTAATTATGAAATGCACAGGCGTACACAGTCGTAGCGGCCATGACGACGGACAATACTGCGCTTGATAGGGCCGCAATAAACAGACGTTTTATCATCTTGACCTCCCAAGAATGATTTTGTTTGTCATGAGGCGATCCAATCACGCCGCGTTGGTCTCTTTGCCTTCCAGCCAGGTTCCACTTACTTTGATGTTTTCTATTTGCATTGGGTCAACAGAAGTCGGGTCGTCTTCAAGAACCGTGAGATCAGCGTATTTCCCAACTTCCAAACTCCCCGCAATGTCATCCATATGCAGTTGCCAGGCCGCATGCGTCGTAACACCTTTAAGTGCTTCTTCTACTGGAATACGCTGGTCGGGCGCGAAGACTTCCCCACCGTCTGCCATGACTCTGGTCACCATGTCTTGGACGCAACGCAGAGGACCTAACGGCGATACCGAGTAATCGCTGTGCATTGAGAACGGGATGCCTTTTTCAACGGCTGTGGCGGCGGCATCGTAGTACTCGACCCTTTCTGGACCAAGTAGATTATCTCGGAACGCCTTGCCCCACCATCGAATATGGCCGGACAGGTAAGTTGGCGAAACACCAAGTTCCTTCATCTTGTCGTACTGCTCAGGATGGCCGACGCTGCAATGCTCAATCCGGTGCCGATGATCGTCGCGCGGGTTCTCCGCCAATACCTGTTCGTACACGCGTAGCACGAGATCTATAGCCGCATCCCCGTTGCCATGAACGGCAAGAGAAAAACCATCCCCATGTGCCCGTTTGACCACCTCGTATAGTTGATCTTCCGTGTAGTTGAGTGCTCCACGGCTATCCGTGCCAAGATAGGGCTCGCGCAAGTAAGAGCTGTAGGCCTGCGTTGCGCCATCTGACCACGCCTTCATCTTGGCAACGCGCATCTTGTCGTCGCCGTAGCCCATTCCGATTCCGTTTTCGGCCCAGTCGTCCATCAGGGTTGAAACTAGAAAGGCGCGCGTCCGCACCGGCGCGCGACCCTTGATGCGCTCAAATAATCTGAGGTCTTCGATCCCTTTGTTTTGACCGACGCTTGGATCACCAAAGGTGGTAATTCCGACCTTGGCACCCGAGTTGAAAAAACGGAGTGTTCGCGCCTCCATATCCTCATCGGTCAGTTGTTGGGCAGCGTTCAGAAACGGGCCAAAAGTCGGGAGTTCTTCCAAGCGACCAGTGAGTTCCCCTTTGTCGTTTTTAACGTACCGAGCTGCGACTGGGTCCGGAGTGTTCTCGTCGATTCCAACGATTTTGAAGGCAAGTGAATTAGCATAAGCTGCATGACCACTTCCTTCCAGCAACAAGAACGGGTTGTTGGGGGCGATGCGGTCCATATCTTCAAGAGTGAACTGTCTTCCGCCGGGGGTCACGACGCCGTCATAATCAGCGGCCAGAAGCCAGTCGCCTTCTTTCAACTTGGCGGCACCTTCGTTCAGTTTTTGCATTACCTCGTCGAAACTGGCTACTTCGGTCGGACTAATAATAATGAAGTCGTCCTTGACCACCGAATATGAATGCGCGTGGCTGTCGATCATGCCAGGCATTAGCGTTCTGCCGTCAAGATCAATGATGCGTGTCGTGCTGGAAGTCAGCGAGTCGATTTCATCTTGGCTACCAACAGCGATGATCCGCCCATCACGGACTGCCAGCGCTTCTGCCTTCGGGTTGGAGGTGTCCATCGTAAGGATACTGCCGCCACTGAAAATCGCGTCTGCTGCATCAGATTGGGCAATAGCTGTTCGATAGGGAAGCAAAAGAGCCCCCACAGCAGCAAGCGACCCGGTTTTCAATACATCACGCCTGTCCGGCCGGAAAGCGGATTTGTAAGGAAGCAATGGGGCTTTCATACTACTTCTCCTTATATTTCAATAATATTTCGATGTTCTTGGTGCGCAATCGACCCAATGTGTTTGGAGTTTGAAGTAACGAAGACACCTCTAATCCGCGAGATCGCGGCATTTTTTCACTTAACGGATTGCAAAAAATCTGGCTCCGAAATCCTTTGTTCGGCAGCCCCAATCCGCTTCGCTTTCGACAATATTTCGGGAACAGCTTATTTGGTTAGGCGAAATTCTCGCGATGAAATAGTATTCAATTTATCCGGTGTACTAATTTTTTAAGACCGCGCACTAAGTTTGGACCTATGGGTTTCACGCATCTTGGAGAGTTCTTATGCAGTTGCGACCGATAAAGAGTTTTGCACAACACTTCACGAATGCGCCGGTTCGAGAAACAGAACTTGTACAGCTGGGTCCTGGCGACATCAATTTAAAGGACTGTTGGATCTATGGAGAAAACAGTTTTGTAAATACCGCGTCCAGTGAAGCCCGGTCTTCTTGGACAGTGCTCGGAAGGCAGGATTTGATGGCACTAATGTTGCCACTTTCTTGGGACGGGGATTACCGCGTAAATGGTTGGTACTCCGATCCAGGTGATGTCTATCTGCTCGACGGGGAGTACGAATACTGCAATGTGGGTCAGGATCGGAAAGTGCTGTTCATTGCTTTCGAGCGCCGCCGAATGACGAGAGAAGTCGCTTCCTTAAGCAGGCGCACCTACGATGAGCTACCCAAAGGGCACAGCAAGTTTCAAATTGGTCTAGCGGCGGCTGAGAATCTATCAAAGATCGCTGGCCGAGCTTTCCAAAATGCTTCACCTCTTGATCAAGGGGGGCGGCGATTTGGAATGAGCCGCGGAGTAGAAAGCGAATTTTTTGCTCAGATCGCGCAATGGATATTGTCGTTGAACCTACTTTCCGATGGTACACATGTTATAGACAAGGCAGCTTTCAAGAATGTTAGGTTGGCGCGGGGCGCGTTCACACGTATCCCTGCGGACCAACTAACGATCTCAACTCTGTGTCGAGTTGCTGGTGTGGGGCGAAGCCAACTTCACGAGAACTTTGTCGAGATTTTTGGTGAATCGCCTTGGCAATACATATTGAAGCGACGTTTGACTTCTGTCCGAGAGCATCTCCTAGACGTTGTATCAACACCAAGGTCGGTCAAGGACACAGCACTCATGCACGGCTTCTTTTCTGGTGGCCACTTCGCGAAAGAATACCAATCAATGTTCGGAGAGCTACCGTCTGAGACGTTAAAAAAGACACTGACCGAAAAATCTCAACTTTGATTAGATTGACCTCGGTTTTGTTTGTCTATTCGCATTAGGCAGTGAAAATCTGCGAGGCGACTATTCAAGCCGGCGATGGCAATTCTTTTGAAACCATTTTTGATTGGCCTGTAGGTCTGCCGGGACGTTTGGATTGTCCGCAACTCGGAATCTGCATAGCTTGTTTTGATACCCGCTTCGAGCTGCTGGCATCAGCTGACGACAAAGGCAGAGAGCTTCAGGGACTTGCCCCAAGCGACCCTCGTATTCAGGCAGTTGGAGTAGAGGGCCGCATCATCTATCGTCGAACGCATGTCGAACAAGGGGCAACATTTTCAACGAAGGTTGGCGGCAATACTGGCCGCGGATGTCGTTGGGTATTCGGCGCTTATGCACAAAGATGAACAAGCCACAATTCTCATGCTTGATCACCTGGAAAGCGACATCGTCACCCCAACGATAGCAGGCCAATCAGGTCGTGTCGTGAAGAGTTTGGGCGATGGCTGGCTGGTGCAATTTGACAGCGCGGCGCAAGCTGTAACCGCAGCAATGCAGCTACAAGAGCAGTTGGTTGAACACTCGTTAATGAACATGCGGATCGGTGTTCATGTGGGCGATGTCACAGAAAAAGGTGACGACATTCTGGGCGACGGCGTGAATATTGCCGCTCGGCTTGAGAGCATTGCGCCAACCGGTGGCATCGCGATTTCTGAACCCGTACACTTGAACCTTGAACACACTCTGGCAGACGCATTCAAAGCTGTAGGGAAGAAGAAGCTCAAGAACATCCAGCGCAGCCTGGATGTGTGGATTCACGATGGACCGCAACTTGGCGCATCGCAAAGGTCGCATTCTTTCACAGAGACGAGCTTGCCAAAGCTATCCATCCATCCTGTCAAGTGCAGCGACCAACGCGCTGAGCTAAAGGAAACGGCCGCAGCTCTCACTTCAGATTTCGGTTCTTATTTTCGAACGATCAACTGGTTAAACGCGGCAATAACCTCCACGGAAGCATCAGAGGGATATGCACTTCGCTGCGTGCTGCGTGGACACGGCGACCGATTGCGTCTGGAAGCCCGCTTAAGTGACTCTTCTGGTCCTGAAATCTGGACTCAGAAGTTCGACGGTTCGGTCGAAGCTATCTTTGATTGGCAAGACGAAGTTGTAGAAAAGCTGTTGGATGCCGTTAGTGGGATCTTGATCCAGTCGCTGACCGCAAAGCTCTCCGCTTTGCCTGAAGAAGAACTGACTGCCGAACAGTGCGTTTTGATGGGCATGATCACATGGTCGGAGGCCAGCATCGACAGCTATGAAGAGACGTTGTCGTACCACGCCAGGGCCATCGAAGCCAAACCAACCCTCGCTGCCGCCTATGCCGAAGCTATTTGGACAATGAATGGCGCGAGAACCTATGATCTTCGTCGCGAACTGTCTTCCTACTATGAGAAATTGCCACGCTGGATCGAGGCCGGGCGACACATGGCGGGGCAAAGCCCAACGCTTGATTTGAGTGTTGCAGTGGCTGACTACAATGTTGGCGGGGACGCGGATCGCCTTTCCGTGGCGCTGGAGCAAATCCGACAACGAGCGCCACTAGATGCCCGCCTACATTTGTTTATGGGTTGGGGGTACAACTGGGCCGGGTTTCCTAAAATGGCACTAAGCTGTTTTCAAACAGCGCTTCGATTGGGCCGATATGGGGCCGTTTTCGTGGGTGCTTCCGGAGGTGCCGCGACGTCTTGCGTAATGCTTGGTCGAGACCGTGATGCTATCGACTATGCAGAGGCAGGATTGCGCTTCTCAAAAAACTATGCCGCACTTCACAGCACAAGAGCCGCTGCTCACGCAATGCTTGGGGAAACTGAAAAAGCGTCAGATGCGTTGGCGCAAATGCTGCAAATGGAACCTGATGAAACGATCTCGAAGTGGCGTAGCAACGTGGACTATGGTGGCTCTGAAGGCGCTGAACGCTACTTTGAGGCGCTTCGCCGGGCAGGCTTGCCAGAATAGCGGTTCTGGAACCGAGTTGCGCTGGCAAAACCGGCAGCTTGATCGCGCATCTCGGTAGCTGCAAAGCTCGGATTTGAAGGTCCGCTTTGGGCTGACTGCGGTCCTTTGGGTTAAAAATGCGGAAGGCCGCAAAGTCCGCATCCTGTGAATTCGCAGACGTCGAGATTTTGCATTTGCAGCGAATGGCAGGTTCGACGGGCCGCGCCGCAGCAGGTCGACCAGTTGGTGAATGGCCGGTATGGGCCGAGCGTATAGCCTTAGATTGGAGGTACGGCACGCACGGCGACCAATTGTCTGGCCGCCACCCTTTCGCGATGTATCATATACAGCCCCGCACTGATGATGATCGCAATGCCAAGCAGGCTAAGCGTGTTCGGGAAGTCATTGAAGACGAGATAGCCGAACAAGGTTGCGACCGGCAGCTCAAAATACTGCAGCGGTGCCAGCGTGACCGAAGGCGCAAAAGACAGCGCATAGGTCATCATCATGTGGCTCACCGTCGCGAAAAAGCCGGCGCCCAAAAGCCACAACAACGCGATGTCTGTCGGCCAAACGGGATCAAACAAATCAGAGCCGGAACCTTGCGCAACAATTAGAGCTGGAATGCAAAACAGGCTGGCGATCAGGCCGGTGTGGAATTGCAGGGTCACAGGGTGCACCCGACGCGACAACCCCCTGGTCAAAAGAATGTAGAAAGCGAAGGCAACTGCCGTTCCAAGAGGAATAATAGCAACCGCGCCGAAAGCTGCGAAACTGGGCTGAATGACGAACAACACCCCGACAAACCCCACGAGCGCCGCGCCGACGCGACGCCAGCCGACATCTTCACCAAAATAGAACTTGCCGACCAACAAGACGATGAACGGGGCCACGAACACGATTGCCAGCGCATCGGCAAGGGGCATCACCCGGATCGCGGCAATGAAGCAAAATGTTGCGAACACCAACAGCAATGAGCGAAAAACCAGCACCATCAACTGACCTTTCGCCACACGCAACGACAGTCCCATTATCCAGATGAAAGGCGCCATCAAAGCGCATTGCACCACAAACCGCGCAGCCGTAATCTGCCCAACCGGCACACTGGTCGACGCGAGTTTCGCAGACACATCCAGCAAAGGAGCGGTTAGGCAAAACCCCAGCATCAGCGCAACGCCGACAAGGGTGCGATCCGGAGATTGAGGTATGGGTTCAGCAGAGGTCATCGTTTCATTTAGAGATGTCGCCAAATGCGTGTCTGTTCTCAATACGACAGGCAAAAGTCCCGCAATCCAAGCGTTCGAGTTGAATTGGATATAGCGCTCGCGGCGAATGTCTCCTCCGACGGGCCGCACAGCCGCATCAGGTGGCGTTGGCTGAAAGAAAGACAGAAAGAAAACCTGAGGCGAACCTCTTCATTGAGCATGTCTATCCAAACTCAAAAAAAGCATCGTATTTTTGCTGATCCAGCGCACATGCACTGGATCAGTAAGTGTACTGTAATGTCATCTGTGCGAGGTTGGCCGATCGGCAGTGAGAGATGGTCAACCATGACAGGGACTTTGGCTGAGGGCAGCGACAGTGGGAACGATCTTCATTGACCAGTTGCCTTCGTCTCGAGATTTGTTGCAATGCTACCAAATGCTGCCGGACTTATTGGCAAGCTCCTAATCGTGTTTTGCGGTAATTAGTTTGAACAACTTAGGACTGTTGTGATTTCTCTACTCGTATTTTTGCTTTGCCAGAGCATCTCGGAAATTTCACACATCCCAGAAACTTTCCGTACCGCCCTTTGCGCTCGACCAGCCAACCGTCCTGACATTTAGGGCATGCCTGGTACTCTGAACCGCACGAGCATGTCGCGAAGTGATCTGCAGAATTTCGGACAGGAAAACCAACACCACAGCTTTCACATGCCGGCAAACTGTTTCCGCAAAGCCCTGTGTGCTCACACCTGTAATACATTCCGCCGTCTTGCTTGGGCACGGGGAATAGATGCCCTTGGCAATCTCCACAGGTTTGCGGTTCTGCGAATGCTTCGTGTTCTTTTTCGACGCCATATTCCTCGTCGTCCAACAGTTCCTCAACAAATGCCGATTGACGAGCTGCCGAGCCCATGATGGTGAGTGTTTTCCTCGCGCGTGTCATCGCTACGTACATCACACGCCGTTCTTCAGCGTGCTCAAAAGGTTCAGCCTCTGGCGAAACCATTGTAAGCAACGGGTCATCAACAATTTCTGAGGGAAAACCTGTCCGGCCGCTGTAAACCTACAGAAGAACAACATGATCTGCTTCCAAGCCTTTTGATGAATGAATGGTTTTGAAAGTCAAATCCAAATGCGGGTATTCTGCACGCAACTTCCGAAGGTTTGGCGGCGCGGAGTGCCGATACCGCCCCAGCAATAACACAGATGACTGAGACCCTGATGATTTAGCCATTGTTTGCAAAGAAGACAGTACGGCCAAGAGCTTGGCTTCACTGTCATGGCGGAATGTTGAGACGATCTGAATTGCGGGTTCACTGGTAGTTCCCGCTGGTATGACTGTCTTGGACAGTTGGGTCGGATTCTGCAAAACGAACCGACGTGATGCAAATGCGATTTTGTCAACAGAGCGGAAGGTCCGACCAAGATCTACAGTACGGTGAATACCTACCTCGTCGTCAAAAACTCCACCGAATTCCACTCCAAATTCTCGCATCAGGTGAATATCTGAGCCGGCAAACCGGTAGATCGACTGCCAATCATCTCCGACGGCAAATAGCCGGGCGTCTTCGCGTTGTGCGAGAAGAGCTTTCACCAGTCGAGCGCGGCTGCGCGAAATATCTTGAAACTCATCGACAAGTATGTGCCCGAACGGGCTTTGGAACCGATTGGTCTCGACGTATTTCGCGGCCCGCATAACCATGTCTTCAAAGTCTATGCGGCCATCCAGACTCTTTTCGTATGCTTCGAGGAGGGGTTTGAAGATTCTTAAGAAGGCCGTTCCTCGGAGGCCGAGTTTTGCTTCGGATGCCTTTTTCTCACAATCGTCGATAGAGTAACCGCCGCTTTTGAAGTTGCGAAGAAAGCTTCCGATAAGGCGAATAAAGCCATCAATCTGGTTCATTTCCACGACGCGATCGAAAAGCTCCTCGCTCGGCCGCGGTCGCAGAGAGACATACGGGTCAACTTTTTCAGCCAACGCTTCGAGCAGACGACCCTCTTGCTGTTCATAACTGTAGGTTTCGATCAGGGTAGTTTCGTTTTCCTGATGTACCTTTCGCTTCCAGTCCATGCTTTCGAGGTATTCATCTCGATCTACCCACGGCGCGGTTGTGAGGTTTTCGGTTCCATTTGACCCGTGTTTTTCCCGCACACCAAAATGCTCAAGATAGACCCCGCTTTCTGTGAGGCGAAAATCCGGACAATAGTTTCGTTTTGTTGGATCTGACGTGTCAAACTCGTAGTCGGGCTCGTATTCGTATTCGATACCGTTTTCATATAGCCAGTTGGCGATCAGCAGTTCTTCGTAACTCTTAACTTGATCGCCCTGAAGGGTGCGTAAGTCCTGTTTCTCAAGATAGTTGTAGAAGTCGTGTTTACGTTTGAAGTCCCATTCAGACTTTCCTTCCAGACGCGCAGACGTGAACCATTTGATAATAGCCTTTGAGACCAACGAGGCCTGGCCAACAAGCTCGATAAGGATGCGTTTTATCAAATCGAGGAACGCTGTGTCGTCGGTCGCGTGAGCAGCGAGAGCGGGCTTTCCGCCTTCGACTTGGCCAATTATGTCATAAGCCAATGCATGGAACGTGCGAGCTTCC
Organism: Ruegeria sp. BHSB064; assembly: GCF_059613205.1. NCBI lineage: Bacteria > Pseudomonadati > Pseudomonadota > Alphaproteobacteria > Rhodobacterales > Roseobacteraceae > Ruegeria > Ruegeria sp. BHSB064. The sequence continues at coordinate 1,924 of NZ_JBXWSB010000127.1, read as the reverse complement.
ACAGGCTCTCCGCAGCGTGCTTCGATACGCTCTGACATTTCTGCTGCAGCATCTCGCGCAAAAGCAAGAAGGAGGATTTCGCTTGGTTGGCGTATGCCAGCCTTGATCAAGTAGCCTGCTTTGGCAGTGATGACGCTCGTCTTACCAGATCCTGCTCCCGCGAGCACCAGCGTCGCATCCTCGTCAGCGATAACTGACAAGCGTTGTTCGGGTGTAAGTGGGTTTGTCTCGAAGACATCGAAAAACTTTGACCAGCAATCAAGATGCTTCTTTTCGAATTTCTCGATCGCTTCAGCTCGAATTTTCTTCGGGGACGTCAAAAACTCGCGAATAGCAGAAATGGCTTGGATCGATCTTTCATCGAGTGCCTCTTCTTTCAGTTTCTGGAAAATGTTGCTTTCAAGACTTTTCGCACTCTTCAGAACGGGTTCAAGGCGGCAGGCTGAAGGGTAATGCGACGGATCGGAAAGAGTCCGAACCGCGGTAAGAACTTCGTCTATTTCTTGGGAATTTGTTTGAAGCTGGGACGTGTTGAATTCACGCCACGCGCGTTCGATCTCTTCGGAGAACCGCTCAAGCTGCTCCATATCAGCGCTTCGAATGCGAAGAAAGGTTTTGGCTGCTTCAACGTCGAGACGAAGCTCGGCACCAAAGGTTCTGGGCGCGATAGACGGAGCACGGTTCAAGCACTGCAACCCAATTGACGACATACTGGGATCCGAACTCGAGATATTAGTGCCGTCAAAAGACAGGTAAGAGGTGTTCCCTCGCCATCGGTCAAAAACAAAAAAAAGAAATTTGCTGGATTTCAAATGCATGGCGCCAAATAAATAGGCTTGGACAGCAAGTAACAACTCAAATCGGCCATCACCAGTGCTTTGGCACAGTATGTTGCAGGAGGTGGTAGGTATAAGCTTGGTTGTTCATTCCTTGCTCGATAATAGGTCTTCGAGATTGTCATATGGCGCAATGTCCCTAAACTGTTTTACGAGCTCAGGGTCGTTTGAGCGATCACGCCCGTAGGTTTTCAGAAGATACCGTACATATAGAAGCAGAGCGATTGTCGTTACCGCTGCTGCAATGTTGAATGCGACTTCCCACACTGTCATTCAAGTGCTCCCTCAATTGATAAGTTTCGCTTCCCTGCACTGTTTCCCGTTCGACAAGTGGAGGGGGTACTTTTGGCAAACCACAAATGCCAAGAAGTGGACGAATGGCGGACTTCCACCGGAAATCCCCGGCGAGCAAAAAGCCGCAATCATCCTTTCTGCAAGACGAGCTCGGGCTCTGCGCACGTTGAACGCTCGAAAAACCCCGCGCGCCAAAACTGCCAGAGTGTTACCAAGCTATCCATCGCTATTCCGCCGCCAAAGAGAAAAGCTATTTTGTTGAGATCAGGGACGAACTCACCTGCCAGGTACGCGACAAAGGCCCCGCCATAGTAGATCACGCTGACGAACAGGGATTGATAGAGCATCAGGTCCGTTCTGCCCATCCCATACAAGTAGCTGTCAAGAACATGGTTCAAAGCGAAGACGACATAGAAACCCAGGAAAACCAGCGCGAGATACACTACCTTTCCAGCCTCATCCGACCCCATCGCATTAGCAATGAACCAGCGCCATGCTGGGATCGTAACAAGCCACAGGCCAACTATGATCACGGTAAGCCAGAAATATCCCGCCAAACGCCCATCGATCTTGCCTTGGTGATTTCCAACGTCTTGCCGGATCAATGTCCCGAGGGTGAGGACCGGCAACAGAAGCCAGCCCCAAATGAAGTTGTTGGTCACCCAGAACAGACCCGCTTCGTTGACCTCGTTTACCAGTTTCAGGATCATGAGTGAGAAGGCAAGGTTTCGGACGCTTGCCTCCAGACCAGAACGGATCGCGACGCAAAACCAGTCCCTTTTCCAACCCTCGAC
>NZ_JBXWSB010000126.1:0-12167 GCF_059613205.1 Ruegeria sp. BHSB064 | reverse complement strand
ATTGCCGCCTCGAGGATGGGGTAGAGGTGTTCTTCGTCGCAGGGTAGTTCGTCGAATTCAAACGTCTCGGGCAGGCCGTCCTTGGGCAACCACGGGGTTGCGTTGGGCTCGGAACACCCGATCAGCAGCTTGCCCGCATCCTCTTTGTAATAGGCGTATTCATCCATCACCCGCAGCACAGGCAGATCACCGGTTACACCCTCGATCGGATCGGTCACCACGTAATAGTGGTTGGTGTAATGCAGCGGGATTTGCACCCCATGGGTCAGGCCAAACTCACGCGCCCACATGCCGGTGGCATTGACCACATGTTCGGCGCGAACCACGCCTTCTTCGGTTTCAACACCAACAGCGCAACCGCCTTCGATCACCACGCGGTTGACCTTGATGTCTTCAAAAATCTGAGCATCATTGGTGCGCGCGCCTTTGGCCAGAGCCATCGTGGTGTCGATAGGATTGGTGTAGCCATCACCGGGGAACCAGAACGCGCCCTTCGCGCCCTCGGTCGAAAGTAGCGGCCAGCGATCTTGCGCCTCAGTCAGGCTGATCTCTTCCGCGCGCAGACCACAGCCGTGGGCATAGTCGACCTTGCGCCGCAGCTCCTCCATACGCGCCTCGGTCAGAGCCACAGTCATCGATCCGTTGCGTTTGAAGCCGGTATTCTGCCCGGTTTCATCCTCAAGGCTTTCCATCAGGTCGAGGCCGTACTTTGCCAACGCCGACATGACCGGCACGCCTTGTGTTTCGCTGACCAAGCCAGCGGCATGCCATGTTGTTCCGCTTGTCAGTTTCTTGCGCTCGAACAGGGCAACCGACCAGCCTGCTTTGGCAAGGTGATAAGCGGTCGCGCAGCCGACAATGCCGCCGCCGATGATAGCGACCTGAACGTCCGTCGGAAGAGATTTCGCCATGGGTCTTATCCCCGCAACCGGTCGTTTTCAGGATCGTAGAACGGCACGGTCGCCACAGTCGCTTTGACCGGCACACCCAGCACTTCGATCTGGTACACATCTCCAGGGTTCGCGGCCTCTGTCAGATAACCCAACGCAATGCGCTTACCGATACGGAATCCGGTTCCGCCCGAGCTCACATAGCCCACCGGCTTGCCGTCGCGGCAGATGGGGTCGGAAGACAACGCGTCGGCGCCGTGGCCGTCGAGCACAAAGGCGGTGAAGTGATAGTCTTTCGGCTGCTCGGCCTGCGCCAGAAACGCGTCGCGCCCGACAAAGCTGTTTTTCTTCTTGCTGACAAAGCGATCCAGACCAGCGTCAAAGGCAGTATATTCGATGCCGAAATCAGCGCCCCAGCCGTGATAGCCTTTCTCAAGCCGCATGGCGTTCAGCCCGTAAGAGCCGAACTCGACAATTCCGTGATCTGCGCCTTGGTGCATAATTGCGGTGTAGACATTCACCAGATCGGCGTTGCGCATATGCAGCTCCCAGCCTAGCTCTCCGACGTAAGACACCCGCAGAGCAATCACAGGCGCGCCCGCGATGGTGATTTCGCGCACCGACATCCACGGGGCGTTTTCTTTGGAAAGATCATCCTCGGTCAGCGGTTGCAGCACGTCGCGGGATTTTGGTCCCATGACCATCAGAGCAGCGTCAAACTCAGAGCCTCGGGTCAGAGTCACGCCCTCATCCGGCAGGAATTGCGACATCCAGTCATGGTCGCGTTGATCTGCCAGAGTGGGGCCGCAGAGCAGGTATTTGTTCTCATCCAGCCGTGCAATCGTGGCCTCGGACCAGATTTTACCCTTGGGCGTCAGCATATAGGACAGCTTGACGCGACCAACGGCGGGCATTGCGCCGCAGAAGACATGATTTAGGAACTCGGTGGCCTTGGGCCCGTTGACCTCGTACCGGGTAAAGCCGCCGTGATCCATCACACCCACGCGGTCGCGCACGCCTTCGCATTCAGCTTTGACCGCATCGTGCCAGACTTCGTGATGGAAACTCAGCTGTCCGTCATCCTTGATCTGGTCTGTCTGGAACCAGAAGGCCCGCTCCCATCCGGCGACCTGTCCGAAAACCGCGCCTTTGTCTTTGAGGGTGTCATAGAGTGGCGTGGTCTGCACTGGACGGCCCGATTTCCACAGCCGATGCGGATAAGGGATCGCGTATTGATGCTCATACAGCTCGCTGGACCGTTTGACGGTGTAGTCGAACGTCGCCCATTCCTCGCCGAAGCGACGCGGGTCCCAGAAGGACATGTCCCATTCGGTCTCACCTTCGGTAATCCATTCGGTGAGCGTTTTCGCGGCCGCGGCCGAGTGGGTGATCCCCACCGGAAAACAGCAGGCATGATAGAAGTTCGGCAAACCAAAGGCGGGGCCGCAAAGCGGCGCGCCATCCGGGCTGTAGGGGATTGGCCCATTCACGAACCGGCTAACGCCGGCCTCACCTAATAGCGGCACATGCTCCAGCGCTGCCTCAAGGATTTCTGCAATGTCATCTACGCTGTCCGGGTAAAGTTGATTGGCAAAGCAATCCGGCATTCCGTCCAGCCATGCGGGGCGGCCTTCGTGACCGTATGAGCCCAGCAGCAACCCGTTCCGCTCGCGCCGCAGGTAATACATGATGTCCGGATCTCGGACGAGCGGGAAGTTTTCTGGGTTGGCCTCAAGCTCGGGCAGGCTTTCGGTGACCAGATACTGATGTTCCAGCGTGACGACGGGCAGTTTCTGGCCGACCATCTCACCGACCACGCGGCCATAGTAACCGCCTGCGTTGATCACGATATCGCAGACCACATTGCCCTTGTCGGTCTGCACTTCCCATTCACCGGACGCGCGGCGTTCAATGCCGGTGACCGTGGTAAACCGCGCGATCGCCGCGCCCTGATCCCGCGCGCCTTTGGCCAATGCCTGGGTTAGCTGCGACGGGTCCACGTCGCCCTCATAGGGATCGAAAATACCGCCGATGATGCTGTGACCCGAGCTGAAATAGGGGTGCATGTCATCCATCTCGGACGGAGTCAGCATCGCCATGTCGTAACCCAGCCCCTTGGAGATTCCGACCAGATGGTGGAACAGATCCATGCGTTCGGGCGTGTGCGCGGGCCAGAACGCGCCGGTGTGGCGGTAGGTGATCGGGTAGTCGACTTGCTCGGCCAAATCCTTGTACAGCCGCCAGGCATAGTTGCCCGCGCGCATCCCGCCCCAACTGTTGGCATAGGTTGGAATGTTCCCCGCCGCGTGCCAGGTCGAGCCGCTGGTCAATTCGTTCTTCTCGATCAGCAGTGTGTCGGTCACCCCGGCTTTGGCCAGATGATAGAGGGTCGAGACACCGACAGCGCCACCCCCGATGATCACAACTTTAGCATGGCTTTTCATGGGTTTAATCTTTCAGATAGATGGGCAGGCGAGCGCGCAGGGCAGCCTCGATATCGGCGGGCAGGTGGGACGGAGCGGGTTGCACTTCGATCTCGGCAACGCGGGCGATGGCCTTGTCCCAGACCGTTTGCGCGCCGCTTTCAAGCCAGTCATTGACACTTTGGCGGTCGCCCAGAGACGGATAAACGTATTCCTTGGTCATCAGATCCAGGGTCTGAGCAGTGCCGAGGAAATGCCCCTCGCCGGTCACGACCTGTTCGATCATGTCCAGATCAATCGAGCCTTCGAACATTTCGACGCCGCGCACTGAACGCAGGATGGCACCGCACATATCATTGTCGATCACCAGAGCCTCTTTGCTGGCTGCCATGATCGAGCCCAGCATCCCCACGGACAGGTTGATCATATCCGCCCCGCCTTGGGCGGCCAGCGCGATGGTGTAGCCTTTTTCATAGCCCGACTGCGCGTCCGCTGTCTTGGCATCGGTCATGCCCGCCGAAACAGTGGAGGGCAGGCCGAGGTTCAAAAGCAGTTGCGCAGCGGCAGCATTGGCCACAGCAGCCTCGCCCGAACCGCCGGTCATTGCGCCGGTGCGCAGGTCGGAAATGAACGGCAGGAACGCCAGAATACATGGGAAGCCGGGCTGCATCATGTTGACCAGAACCAGACCGGCCAGCGATTCCGCCAAGCCCTGTGCCAAAGCGCCAGCCAGCGCGGCGGGGCTTGTTGCCCCGGCCTGCGCCGCTGAGCAGATCTGCAATGGCATACCTAATCGGACGCATTCGCGCATCACCCCGCAGGCCTCTTCGGCCAGCGTCAGCGGTGGCACCACGTGACAAACGGATGCGAAACAGAAGGGTTGCGTTTTAAACGCGCCTTCGCCGCCCAAAGCTGCGTCGAACATTTCAACCACGGGGGTCACATTGGCGGGCTCGAAAAAGCTTGTGCCAATGGGTTTCGAGGTCGCCTTCATCGCGGCAAATGCCGTGTTGATGTCCAGCGTCAGCGGATCTTCCAGATCCCGGGCCACAACGGGACGCAGGGAATAGTGAATGCTGTCGCAGGCATCCACGATGCGCATCAGGCTGTACAAGTCTTGTAACGTGCTGTCGCGGAACGTGTTTGTGGCGGCGTCCAGAACCTGAACAGCGGCGCCGCCGGTGCCGATATGGACGCGACCACCGCCAACCTCGATCCCACGATCCCGAATGAAACCAGGAAGTTCCACGCGTTTACACGCGCCTGCGATTATGTCCTCGACCAATGTGCGTGAAAAGGTGATGCGGCCATCAGCCCGTTCCGCAGCGCCATTCTCCAGCGCCAGTGCGCGGATGTCTTCAGGTGCTCCGGACACACCGATTTTTTCCAAAATGTCGAAGGCCGTATCGGTGATATGGGCCAGTTTGCCGTTATCCAGCGGCATAAATCGACCGCCAATGGGCGGTAAAGTCATCTGTGGCGTTGCGGAACTGGAAGCCCGTCTTGATCGTGTTCGCCGCATGAGCGCGTCCTTGATGAGGTATTTTCCCGCGCATCTTAGGAAGGGTGTAGTTTTAGCTCAATTCCATTATTGGCTGATTTTTGTGAAAGAAATTCATTCAGCGACATGGCGCAACTTACGAGTCCTTGCACCGAAGTATTCATGGTTCAATGAGGGCGATACCGCCCCCAAAAAGGTCACGTTTGTGGCGTTGACGTTACCACGCCACGTTCGACCCAATCGTCGAAAAGTGTCAGAACCGCGTCGCAGAATGCAGCGTCGTTGATATGAGCGTCCAGTTCGGTCATTGGCACCTGATCGGGCATCACACGGCGGGCTTCGTCGATCATTTCGGCCAGTGCCTGCGGGTCATGGGCTTCTTCACCTTCCTTGTCCCAGGCCTCGATGCCTTGCAGTGGCAGAAAGAAATGCGTTGGTCCTTTTGCTGTACCCAATCGATTGGCAAGTTCCCGAATCCAGGCGCGCCGTTCGGCCCCGTTGAAGACCGAGCTTTTGATCAGCCGGTTGTGTTCATGGAAAGGCCGGTCGGCATAGTGTTCGGGGATGTCCTGCCATCCCGCAAAATCCAGCAAATCCAGCGTGCCGGGGGCGACCATCTGCGGGATACCCATGCGCCCGGCATTGGTAACCCGGTCTTCACCGCTGGAAACGACAGAGCCCGCCATGAGGTTTCCGAATTCCTGCATGCAGAAATCCATCACGCAAGCGAATGCCCCTTCGCTGGCCAGTTTTTCATAGGCCATGCCGCCCATTCCTGTGGAATGAAACACGGCCACTTCAAACCCGCGCTCTTCCAATGCTGGTTTGAGTGTTTTCATATAGCGCAAGCAAGACGACCCCAGACTGGTCATGCCAACCAGCGGTTTGCTGCGGTCCGGTGCAATGGCGGCCTTTGCTGCGCCGACCACCGCCCCGGCCGCCTGACTGAGCGAGGACTGGCAGATCGAATTCATGCCATAGAGCCCGCCAGCCCAAAGGATCATCTGAATATCGGGGGCCAGCCGGTTTGGCGGGATAAGTGGTGAGAAGCTGACGGTTGAGACAATGTATTTCGGCACACCCATCGGCAGCGCTTGCGCGCAATCCAGTGCAAGATCAGTGCCCATTGTGCCGCCGGTGGCCAGCATCCCGTCAAACCGGCCCTCAGCATAGGCCTGCGCAACCACTTCGGCGGCCCCGGCAGACATGATGCGGAAAGCTTTGTTCTCGTCGCCTTGGGCGATAACCTCATCAATTGTCATACCACCGGCTGCGGCCACGTCATGCTTTGAGATATCGGTCGGTGCAGAAGGGTCGCCCAGAACAGACACATCCATCGTCAGCACATCGGCACCCTGTGCTTGAATTGCGTTTTCGATGAACCGCATTTCAGGCTCTTTGGTGTCATAGGTGCCGATCAAAAGGATAGTTTTCTTGGTCATTTGCGCCTCCCTTACCCCTCAGCGATCAGAGCTTGATCCAAGCGGTTTTCAGATCGATGTATTTTTCCATTGCATGTAAAGACTTGTCGTGCCCGTTGCCCGACTGGCGCACACCACCAAGGGGCACAGTCAGGTCTGCGCCGCCATAGGTGTTTACATGCACTACCCCTGCGCGGACACCAGCGACCATGCGATGCGCGCGGCCTAAGTTCGCGGTCCAGACACCACCTGCCAACCCGTAAACGGTCGCATTCGCCATACGGATTGCGTCTTCTTCGTCCTTGAAGGGTGTAACGGCGAGAACCGGGCCGAAGACTTCGTTTTGGAACAGGGTGTCGGTTTCCTTGACACCTGCCATCACAGTCGGGGCCATGTAGTAGCCGCCGGTTTCGGTCAGAATGCGCGAACCACCTGTGCGCAGATCGGCCCCTTCTGCCTGAGCCGTGGTTACAAAACCCAGATTGGACTCTAATTCGGACAGGCTATGAACCGCGCCGATCTGGCTGTTCAGGTCTAGCGGATCGCCAACGCGAAAGGCTTCGGCATGGCGGGTGATCTCTGACAGGAAATCCTCGTAGACTTCTTCCTGTACCAACAGGCGCGATCCGGCAACGCAGACCTGACCCGAGTTGCGGAAAATACCAGCGGCTGAAACCTTGGCCGCTTCGGACAGGTCCGGGGCATCGGCAAAGACGATGTTCGGCGATTTGCCCCCAAGTTCCAGATAACAGCGCTTTAGGTTGGACCGCGCGGAATATTCCAAAAGACGTCGCCCTGTCGCGCCGGACCCGGTGAAGACAAGGATGTCAACATCCATCGACAGCGCCAACGCTTCGCCGACGACTGGGCCGCGCCCCGTCACTACGTTGAACACGCCGTCTGGCACCCCGGCCTCAGCTGCCAGTTCGGCGATTTTCAACAGGCTGAGCGAGGCGCTTTCCGCCGGTTTCAGGACCACGGAGTTGCCAGCCGCCAACGCGGGGGCGATCTTCCAGCTGCCGATCATCAGTGGGAAGTTCCATGGCACAATCGCGCCGACAACGCCAACGGGTGCATGATGTATCAGGCCCAGAACGTCATCGCCCGTAGGGGCGATCTGACCGTACAGCTTGTCGATGGTTTCGGCATAATACCGGAACGTTGCCGCGGCTGAGAGTGCCTCGGCCTTATAGGCCATATTGATCTCGGTCCCGTTGTCGCGAACGCCCAGAACAGCAATTTCCAGCGCTTGAGCTTCGATCAGATCGGCCAGCTTCAGCAACACTTTCTTGCGGTCCGCAGGTGCCATTCGTGACCAGCGCCCATCTTCAAACGATACCCGCGCCGCACGTACGGCGGCGTCGACATCCGCAGCACTGCCCTCGGCGATCAACGCCAAAGGCTGACCGTTGATCGGGGAGAGGACCTGATGCTGAGCACCGGTTTCGCTCTGTTGAAAGCGGCCGTTTATGAAATGCCCGCGCGGTGCAACTTCCTTTGTGCGCAGCGCGTCAATCGAGGACTGATCCATGAGGCGTTATCCTTGCTGTGTCGTGTCTTCGTCGAGAACCGGTTGCGGTTTGACGCGGTCTTTGTGTTCCTGGATCAACGAGCGGATGTGCAACAGGATGATCCCCAAGATCATCACAAACAGGATTGCCGCAATGGGCCGGTCGATGAAGTCAAGCGGTGATTTCACACGGGCCATGGCACTGCGCAGCTTGACCTCCATGATGCCACCCAGAACCATGCCCAAAATGATGGGCACGATCGGCAGGTTCAGGCGTTTCAGGATCAGCCCGAAAACCCCGAACCCGGCCGCAATCGCGCAGTCCGTGATCGAGTTTCGCAGGCTGTACACGCCCACAAAAGAAAGGGTCAGGATCATGATGCCGAGAAAGCGGGTTGGAATCTGAATGAGTTTCAGCAGCAGATTGGTCGAAAACAGCAGAAAGATCAGAACGACCACGTTCAGAAGGATCAACGCCATATACAATGCCATGACAAAATCCATCTGTTCCGCAAACAGTTGCGGGCCAGGGATTACATTGTGGACGTAGAAAACCGACAGCATCATGGCTGTCAGTGCCTCACCCGGAATACCCAGCGCCAAAAGCGGGATCATTGCAGCCCCCGGAACGGCGTTGTTGGCGGCCTCAGACGCCACCAGACCTTCGGGCGATCCTTTGCCAAACGCGTCGGGATCTTTCGAGCTTTTCTGAGCGTAGGTGTAAGACAGGAACTGGGACGTGAATTCGCCGGTCCCCGGCACCATACCCATGAGAACGCCCAGTGATGACGACACGGTGGCAATGCGCTTCAGGCCCAGAAGCTCTTTCAGGCCGGTAAATATGTTGCCACGAACATGGGCTTCGCCGGGGGCGTGTTCCTTGTCGACCAGCAAAAGCAGTGCCTGGCTGATTGCAAACAGACCCAATACGACAACGATCAGATCGACGCCCGATGACAGCCAGGTTTGCTCAAAGGTGAAACGCCGCGTGTATTTGACAGGCTCCAGCCCCACCGTGTTCAGGAAAATCCCGAAAAATGCCAGCATCGCGGCGGAAAAGGTCTGTCCGCGATGGGCCAGGATCACCAGCAAAATACCCATGAAAGCGGCCAGAAAAATCTCGCGACTGCCGAAATGCGGGGCGACCCAGGCCAGAACGGGCGAAAGGACGATCAGGCAGAGGATCGAAAAAATACCACCAAAGAACGAGGCTGAATAGGCCAGCGACAAAGCCCTATGACCCTCGCCGCGTTTGGTCATGGGATAGCCGTCATAGGTGGTCAGGGCGTTCACGGCCGTGCCTGGGGTGTTGATCAGAATGGCCGGGATTGCGCCGCCATACATGGATGACCCGTAGATGCCCAGCAGAAGGGTTAGACCTACGATAGGTTCGAAAGCAAATGTAGCAGGCAGCAGGATCGCGATGGCCACGGCGGCGCCCACGCCGGGCAAGGCGCCAATGATAACACCCCCGACAGAGCCGATGATCAGCGCCACCATGACTTGCCACTGGGCCAGAATTGCAAAGCCGGAAATCAGATCGTCCATTGCGGCCTCATAGATAGGTCAGCGCAAAGGCGCGCAGCCCGTCGGGCAGGTATTCATAAACGCGACCCGCGGGGATGTTCACCTGCAGCAGCGCCCGAAAGACGATTGCGACCACCGCGCCGAAAATGAGTGCAATGCAAAAGGCCCCGGGCAAGCGAAACCCTAGGCGGACCGTCAAAAGGGCGGCGAACAGCATGGTGGAGGGCAGGTACCCAAGCCATGGAACAGCAACAACGTAAATCAGAAAATAGACAACGTATTCGAGCGATTTCAGCCAAAACGTGATCTCTCGCAAACGGCCTGGAATACGTGGTGACAGGAATGAGCTCAGCAAATGCAGACCGCTGAACACAACCATGCCCCAGATCGCGATAGTTGGCCACAAAGCAGGCTGCGCAAACCACTTTGTCCGTTTGACAACCTGAGTTTCGCTTCCAAGCTGGCTGAGAAGGAACAGCGAGAACACGAAGAACATCGTGGCAAACACGATGTCACCGGGGCGTCGATAGCGCCGGAACATGTCTTGCAAGGTCTTTGCAATCATCGTGGCCTCCCGTTGGGTGGAAAGAGGCCCGGCTGTGTTAAACGTGCCGGGCCCGTTCCGGTTTATTCGCCCAGGATCTCTTCAATCTTGGCGAACGAGGCTTTGTCTTGCTCGATCTGAGCATTGGAGGCATCGGGATCCTGCCAGTAGATCAGAGCACCGGTTTCTTCAGCCAGTTGTTTGGCCTTGTCAGAGCTCAGCGCCTTTTGAGCTGCAGCCGAGATCTTTTCGCGAGCATCTGCAGGTGTATCCTTATGGACGAACAGACCGTTCCACAGGGCCAAAGGCAGATCGGGGTTCAACTCGACAATCGTTGGTGTATCTGGAACCAGTGAAATCCGCTCGCCGCCGATGCTGGCCAGGACGTTCACCTGATCAAGGCAGGGCAGGATAAGTTGCAGGGTGGTGTTGATCACGTCGACATCGCCAGATGCCAGCGTGTTGCAGTCCAGCGCGTCAAAAGCTGCCTCGCTGGCAAAGTCGAACCCGCTGCTTACGGCTGCAGCAAAGGTCACCTGGGTTGGTGGCAAAACGGAACCGAAATGGCCAAGTGCGACGTCGTTTTCCTTGCCGTGTTCCGCCAGCTCTTCCCAGCTTGAGAAAGGCGCGTCCTTGCTGGCTGCGATCACGAAGGGATATGTCAGGAAGATCCCGATGGGATCAAACGGGTTGGGGTTGAGCTCGGGGATGCCGATTTCTGGACCAATGACCGGCACGCCGATGACAAAAGACCCGATGGTGTAGCCGTCCGCAGGGGCGGTTGCCACCTCGACGGCACCCGGGAACGGACCACCCCCACCACCGGGTTTGTTCACGACAGCGGCTGGCACGCCGTACATGGCCTGAAACTCATCGGCGATCATCCGCGTCAGAACATCTTCCAGATCGCCCGGAGGCCAAGGCACCACAAAGCTGACCGGCTTTTCGGGGTACTCGGCCAGTGCAGCGGTGGCTGATGCCACAAAAGCCGCAGCTGTAAGAAATTTCTTCATTGACTCCTCCCATGCGTGGTTCATTATTTGATCCGCGTTAACAATAATAATGTTGCTTTGTTAAGTTAGTTCTGTCAAGTATTCCCTGAGCAAGAGGAAGTGAAACACATGGGCACAGCCCTTAATGCCTTAAAAATGCTGGATTACTTTTCAAGCGCGCGACCGGAAATCGGGCTGAGTCACTTTGCGCGACTGTCTGGATTGAACAAGGCAACTGCGCTGCGCCACCTGCGAGCGCTCGAGGAATACGGTCTGATCGAACAGAATCCCATGACCAAGTCTTATGCCATCGGACCGGCAGCCTTGCGCCTGGCCGCGCTGCGCGAAATCGCCCGACCCGGCATCGAAAGTGCACGCCAGAAAATGCAGGTTGCCATGCAGAGCGTTGGTGAAAGCCTGCATTTATCTCTGTTGGAAAAGATCGGCCTGCAAACCGCATTGGTGGTTGAAACAACACGGCATAGTGTGCGTGTCAGCCTTGATCCCAGTGAGATCCTGCCGATCAATGCAACGGCGTCTGGTCTTTGTATGCTCAGCTTTGGCCCGCCCAACCTTATGGACCGTTTGGATCGGGACGAACAGGTGCGATTCACGGACGCAACGCTCACCGATCCTGAACTCATCAAAGAGCGGGTTGCGCGGATCAGCGTCTCGGGCTGGGCCAACAGCAACGGAAGCTACGAAGAAGGCGTCTTTGGCTACGCAGCGCCGATTTTTGGCATCGATCAGATCGCGTTGGGGACCATCGCAATTGCAGTCCCGGAAAGCCGCGCCACAAGCGATCGCCTGCCTGCCATTCTGTCTGCATTGCACACTCTTTCGACCGAACTGACCGCAGATTTCGGCGGTCAGTTGCCCGACACCTTTCCAACCGAATTCCACCCGTGACCGAGGGTGGGCGACACTCGCGGAGGCCCGAACCATGAAAGACTCGAACTTTCTGAAAGAGAACAACGCCCGTTATTTCTGGCATCCGATGGCACATCCTGCCGACAGCCAGAAAAACCCACCGACTATTCTGAGTGGCGGTGAGGGTGTCAGCATCATTGACGTCGACGGTCATAAGGCGCTTGATGCCGTTGGGGGGCTGTGGAACGTCAATCTGGGCTATTCCTGCGAACCGGTGAAACAGGCCATCGCCGATCAGCTGAACGCGCTGCCTTATTATTCCACCTTTCGCGGAACCAGCAACGATAAGGCAATTGAACTGTCATATGAGCTGGCGCAGTTTTTCGCGCCAGACGGCCTGACCCGCGCGTTTTTTACGTCGGGTGGTTCAGACTCTGTCGAGATCGCGTTGAAGCTCGCGCGGCAATACCACAAGGTTCGGGGCGACGC
>NZ_JBXWSB010000125.1:0-12185 GCF_059613205.1 Ruegeria sp. BHSB064 | reverse complement strand
AACACAACCGTGGCTCTGCTTGAGGCAGGAGGGCGCGACACAAACCCGTGGATTCACATCCCCGTTGGCTACTTCAAAACCATGCACAATCCCTCGGTCGACTGGTGTTACCGCACGGAACCTGATCCTGGCCTGAACGGTCGATCCATCGATTGGCCACGCGGCAAGGTACTGGGCGGGTCATCCTCATTGAACGGTTTGCTCTACGTGCGCGGGCAGAAAGAGGACTACGACCGCTGGCGGCAGATGGGCAACGAGGGCTGGGGCTGGGACGATGTGCTACCCTTGTTTAAACGCTGCGAAGATCAGGAACGCGGCGAGGATGAGTTTCACGGTGTTGGCGGGCCGCTTTCGGTATCCAACATGCGCATTCAGCGCCCGATCTGCGACGCCTGGGTCGCGGCGGCGCAAGCGGCAGGTTATCCATTCAACCCCGACTACAATGGGGCCCAGCAAGAAGGCGTCGGCTATTTCCAACTGACCACCCGCAATGGCCGCCGGTGCAGCGCCGCCGTTGCCTATTTGAAACCCATCCGGGATCGACAAAACCTGAACATCATGACGAACGCTCTGGTCACGCGCGTCGTTCTGGAAGGGAAAAAGGCAACAGGTCTGGTCTACCGGGATCGTTCCGGCATTGAGAAAACCATGACCGTCCGGCGCGAAATCATTCTGTCCGGCGGAGCGATAAACTCGCCGCAGATCCTGATGCTTTCAGGGATCGGAGACCCAGACCACCTGAAAGAAAACGGCGTCGAGCCCCTGCACGCTCTGCCTGGTGTCGGCAAAGGGCTACAGGACCACTTGCAGGCCCGATTAGTGTTCAAGTGCAATGAGCCGACACTGAATGATGAAGTCCGCAGCCTGTTCAATCAGGCGCGCATCGCCCTGAAATACGCATTGTTCCGTGCAGGCCCTATGACTATGGCCGCCAGCCTGGCCACCGGTTTCATGAAAACCCGGCCAGATGTAGAAACGCCCGATATCCAGTTTCACGTCCAGCCGTGGTCCGCCGACAGCCCCGGCGAAGGCGTGCATCCGTTTTCAGCCTTCACCATGTCCGTCTGCCAACTGCGCCCGGAAAGCCGGGGAGAGCTACGTTTGAACGGCCCGGATCCGGCTAAACATCTCAAGATAATGCCGAACTATCTATCCACTGAAACGGATTGCCGAACCATTGTCGACGGAGTGAACATCGCGCGCAGAATAGCCAAGCATAATCCTTTGGCCTCGAAGATTTCAGACGAGTTTCGACCAACGGCTCAGCTGAGTTGCGACGACTATGAAGGCACGCTGGACTGGGTAAGATCAAACACGGCATCAATCTATCATCCTACCGGCACATGCGCGATGGGAAGCACTGAAGCGTCGGTCGTAGATGCAAAACTAAAAGTACACGGCATAGCCAACTTACGAGTGGCCGACTGTTCGATCATGCCGGAAATCGTCAGTGGTAACACCAATGCTCCAGCCATCATGATCGGCGAAAAGGCCAGTGATTTGATAAGAGCGGATACCTGAAACAACAAAGGTCGGGGCGCTTTTTTCCTCAGTTCGGGTTTGTGCTCTTCTCTGTGGCAAAGAAGGACGGCTGACGTTGGGCTTCAAGCCATTTTCTTAAGATAGCAGCAACCAATCTCTGATAGAGCGGGACGTGGACAATCGCATTCTTGTGCAGGTCGTCGGAAAGCGCATGGACATTGCACGGGATGACGTTTGGGGTGACCGCAAATCAGGAACTCGGCTTGTCGCAATAGGCGCACCGAGGGCCCTTACCGCGCGCACTCTTTCAGATATGCTATTGGAGATGGCATAGCGGCAAGGACAACCCAACTTGTTTGCTGTGCTTCCAAAATTCCAACAGGTAACAGCCCGCAAATCTGCAGCACCTAAGGTTATCTGCAATAAGGACACTTGTTCAGCTTTCAAAGGTTTTCTGCATTCGAAAGCACATCAAGGCAAAATCTTAAGGGGGTGTTTTTCGGCAGCGAGCAGTAACCTTTTGACCGAAAGATGTCCGATGGAGAGTTGCCTCCCCCGATTAGAATGATCAGGAATTCCTCCAATGGCGGTAAAAGCTCTTTCGAGTTTGCTGCTGTTTCTTCCAAAGAAAGTGTTTGAAACGCACTGAATAGCGGTATTTCGATAGTGCCGTCAGTGCCTTGGGGAAATTCGTGCAGGTATTGTCGCGTTCCCCAAACAGGCTCAGTGAAAAAGTCGCGATAGTAAGCCCGGTCCAACTGACCAAACTGAATTTCCAAACCTTGTTGTTCTACTTTACCGTCACGAACATTCTGGTAAATTTCACTTATTTTCTCATAGACTTCGGGCCACTTCACCGCCTCAACTGTCGCGCTTAGTGAGATAATCGCCTTTTTCTTTCCTATGACAACGAAGTCTGAGCGTGGATCGTAAGCCGCGCGCATTTCCTGTCGGATCATCCGAAACATCTCGGATCCTTGATTGGCACCGATATAGTCGACCAAAACATTTGTCCCAACCTGGTCGGCCACATTTGCAAACTCTTCAGCCTTAACAAAAAGGATCAACATCTCGGTAGAGTCGGGATCGGCGAAGTGAATGACACCTGTTGGAAGTGCGAACGCTTCTTTGTCTGTGCCAACCAATACTTCAGCCCATTTCGCAATAGGCAATTCCCACTTTCCTTCCGGCTGGCGAAGCTTTCTGATCAGTTGAAGGGTGCGACGTTCTACTTCTGGATCGCCAGATCTTAGGATTGCCTGAGCGGGTCGGCCAAAACGAAATTTGCCATTCCCAACCTCGGAATCTTCTTTACTAGGTTCGTACTGTAGGAAAGCCGCTACTTCGCTCAGAACATCGTCAGGTCTTCTGGTCCTCGTTGACTTGATCAGGCCGGAGTATTGCAGCTCTCTTGCATACCAAGCGGCCGAGTATTCCGGCTCAAGCAAAAGATTTTCAAGGTGGACGATGGTCTCTGGAAAGACTTCGTTCGGCGCCGAGACAGTTAGCATCAGGCTATCGCGACTTGTTTCGACGTAATGCCTGATCCCTTTCAACCGCTTGTACTCAGCAATTTTGTACGACGAACGGCTTGATGTTCCTCCTGACACGACACTCGAAAGACCAGCACGCAAGGCGGCCACGCGGTCTATTTCCGGTCGATCAATCGGCCAAACCAGGGTGAGTTCTAAAATTCCGTTGGTCAGAGGCTGCAAATAAACGATCTTCGCCTCACCAGTCGTTGCAATCAGCTCTGCTTTGACCTGCTGAGCAGACAGCAGGCCAAGAACCATCAAGACTGCGGAAATGAATCGGCCTTTTAATGTTTGCATGTTAATCTGCTTTCTCGGCCAAAACGACGGATGTGGCCGATGGTTTGATGACCTTTTCGGCAAATTCAATAACGTCCTGATCTGTCGTGTCGTTCAAAATGTCGACAAACACCGACGGTGTGACGGGTGGAAAACCATCCGAAGCCACATTCTTTAGAAAGGACAGAAACGCGATTGGTCGGCGGGCCGCATTCCGGGCTGCTACGACCTGTGTCTGGCGCGCTCGATTGATTTCATCCCTTGTGATCGGTTCGTTCAGCAAATTTGTCAGAGTGTCTGTCAAATGACTGTGCGCCGCGTCCACGCTGAAGCCGGGCATCAGGTGCAAATCGATGGTAAGTTCTAAATCGGCATTCTTGGCAAAATACCAGTCTGCATCGATGTGGAAAACACGTTCGTCCTGATAGTACAGGACCTTGTAAAGCCTTTCGTTCAAAACGTCGCTGGCGATAAAGAATGCGCCCTGCATATCTATGCTGGTTGACCGATCTTCGAAGTCAACGAATTTCGCAAATTGGATTGCGTCGCGCGCCAGCTTGTCCGAACTGACGCGTTCAACAAAACTGAGCCCGGGATCCGGTTTTTGGTCTAACCAGGGCTTCTGAGGAACTTCAGAAGGTTCTGTGTCTTCAAATATACTAGCAACAAGTTTTTTGGCTATTTCAGGTTCAATTTTTCCTGACACGATTAACATTACATTGGACGGTACATAGTGTGTTTCGTGAAATTGATAGGCTTTCTCAAGGTTCAGTTTTGGAAGATCTTCAATGGTATTATCTGCTCGGCCGCGCAGAGTGCCATAGAGGTTTTGAAGTGCGATTCTCCTGAGCCAGCGGAGCGGAGACTGTCTTTCTCGCAGCAGTGTTTCACGCTGAACGATATCAACTTCACTTTCCGCAAACCCTTCCGGCAATGATGGCGTATCCAGAACCGCACGAGACAGCCGCAACAACATTTCAATATCAGAAGGAACGCCAGAGTTCGTATACACCGTCGCTACGTTATGCGTTGTCGCGTAAACGTCGCGCTCTCGTGGCTTCCTGAGTATCGTGGCGTCCGCTGAAAACGCGCTCAGATGCTCAGTTAAATGAGCTGTACCAGATGGCTCCGGGTCATCGTACACTCCAGACAAAACGATCAACTGCACGTCCACGCGATCGAAATCATCCCTCGGAACCACGTAGGCTGCGAACAACCCACCCTTCTCAGAAAGAGGGATGACGTTTTGCGCTTGAGCAGCTCCGGTAAATCCCAAGAAAATAAGCGAAAAAATAAATATGACCGCGCGCATCATAATCCTTTGAACTCAATCACTTAAGAAAAAATACGCCCCTTATCAGGCGTTCCCCGAACAAGACGATGGTTTCCCGAATGCTTGCGGGAAACCAACTGCTATTTCAAGTCGCCAATCGAAAACTTGTCGAATTCCGTTCGGTTCGAGATCAAATATGCCCGGAACTAATGCCTCGAATCTATTTGATCAACGGACCAACCAATTGGCCGTGCTGTCATGGCATCACTTTCTAAGTGCGGCTCAGCAGACAAAAATCCGGTGCTCTTGCATAGATCATGCTGAAAGGTACAGCTTCAGTAGATCTTGTCTTACCCGTTGGTCGCATACCCAACCACCATAACCGTTGCACAAGTACGGCGAAGATTCATAGAGCACTGAAATGTAATTTTTCAGGCTGGACCGGCCAAAGAGATCACCCCGCTCTACAAATCAATCGATCAAGCATTTCGAATTTCAGTTTGATAAACTCCAGTACTCGGTTTGACGAAGCCGACATTTTTCGGGCGCCTAGCGTAACGCATCCCAAGTGTCGGTCAGGATCACCAATTTTTATCGGCAGCGCTGTCAGAGTTTTTTGCCTTTGCATCATGAAGACCACCGAAAACGGCAGAACCGTCAGGGAATCCGAGCCCGTTAAAACGTTCACAACTGCACTCAGCGACCCTCCGGTAAAACTGATTTTAAGGTCTCGCACCCCAATGCCGTCCAGCGTGTTTCGCAGATCACGAAACAGCGGGCTGTTTGCAGGTGGCGCAATCCAGGAATACTCGGTTATGTCCTCCAGCTTCACCTCTTTCTTGCGCGCTAAAGGGTGCCCAGCGCGACAAGCTATGACGTTTCGCCCCGGCAAAATCTGGCGGAATTCATAATCTTCGGACACGTCCGCTGGACGCATGGGAAGTATAGCTACGTCCAAAGTCTCGGCAGACAACTTGGACAAAAGCTCGGTGGGGTACCCATAGGATTGGTCGATCCGAATATTGGGGTACTGGGCCTGAAACTCTGCAATCACGTTTGAGATAACACCGTCCATGAAGATCGGTGTGCCCGCAACCCGAACCGCACCAGCAAGGCCTTGACGGTGCTCGTCCACCAGTCGGCTTGCGTGACGACCCGCGTTCAGAATTCTTTGCCCCTCCTGAGCCAGAGCGAGACCAAGCTCAGTGGGTTGCAATGGCCTTCGGGTGGGCAGGAACAAAGGCTCCCCCACTCGGTCTTCCAACAACGAGACACTTCTGGATACGCTGGGCTGCGATTTCCCAAGTAAAGCAGCGCCTTCGGTCAACCCTCCGGCCTCGACAATAGCCGCAAGAATTTCGAGATGTCTCGGATCAAGCTTCATAACCCAAAGTTATATTGAGTGTCGAAAATTCGATCAAGAGTGCTGTTTTGACCTGCTAGCGTTTCCCTCAGACCCGCAATCCAGCGCTTGTCAGGAACTCGTCCCATGGCACTCAACACCACCAGCATCAATGGCCAGAAAGTCCGGTTCGGCGCAGGTTTGCGTAACGACATCTGCACAGAGCTATCGGTGCTGGGATCAAGCAAAGCACTGCTGCTGTCGACACCTCAGCAAGTCGATATGGCCATGGAACTTGCGACAACTGTCGGGGATCGTGCTGCGGGTGTCTTCACTCGGGCAACGATGCACACCCCGGTCGACGTAACCGAAGAAGCGATTGAACATGCGTTGTCTGTCAAAGCCGATAGCATTGTCTCTATCGGTGGAGGTTCGACGATTGGCTTAGGCAAGGCGATTGCCCTTCGGACCGGGTTGCCACAGATCGCTATTCCAACCACTTATGCCGGCAGCGAAGCTACTCCGATCCTGGGTCAGACTGAGGACGGCATCAAAACCACCCTGACAGACCCAAAGGTTCTACCGCGGGTCATTCTGTATGATCCTGAACTGGTGGCATCATTGCCACCCGCAATGACCGTGACCAGCGCCTTGAACGCGATGGCTCATGCCGCCGAGGCGCTCTATGCCAAGGACCGAACGGAGCAGACCACGGACTTAGCTATCGACGGCCTGAAGGCGTTTGCAGAGGGCCTGCCGACTGTTGTCGAAAACCCTGACGACCTCAAAGCCAGAGAAGAAACGCAGCGCGGTGCTTGGGCCTGCGGTACAGTACTTGGTTTGGTCGGAATGGCGCTGCATCACAAGCTTTGCCATACGCTTGGCGGGTCCTTCAATCTGCCACATGCGGAAACCCACGCGATCGTTCTGCCGCACGCCATCGCCTACAATGCGGTGGGTGCGCCGGATTTGCTGGCACCCGTGACAGACGTTCTTGGCGGCCCTGAACCGGGCCAGGCCCTTTGGGATTTTTCCAAGAGAATGGGCGCACCATTGGCTTTGAAAGATCTTGGTCTTTCAGAAAGCGATCTGGATCGTGCCACCGAAATCGCACTCAAAAATCCGTATTGGAACCCGCGGCCTGTCACTTCTGATGGGCTGCGGGCGCTGCTTCAAAATGCTTGGGCGGGAAACGCCCCAAGCATTTGAGTTCACCGTGTCAAGGGAGGGACACATGATCACACGACGCAAATTGCTGCAATCCAGCGCCGCAACCGGCCTCGGGCTGGCCGCCGGTGCGCTCGCCGCACCTGCTATCGCGCAGGGCGCAAAAATCAAACTGGGCTATGTCAGCCCGCAATCAGGGCCTTTGGCTGCGTTCTCCGAGGCGGACAAGTACATTTTGGACAATTTCGCCGCATCTGAGGCCGGTGCGAACTTCGAAGTCATCGTCAAAGACAGCCAGTCGAACCCGAACCGTGCAGCGGACGTCGCGGGCGAGCTGATTGTGGATGATGAGATCGACCTGATGCTGGTCGCTTCGACACCCGAAACAACAAACCCGGTTGCTTCGACCTGTGAAGCTGAAGAAGTACCCTGCATTTCGACTGTTGCGCCCTGGCAGCCTTGGTTCATCGGCCAACAGGGCAACCCCGGAGATCCCGGATCGTGGGAACCGTTCTACTACGCCTATCACTTCTTCTGGGGCCTCGAAGATGTGATCTCTGTCTTCACCGCAATGTGGAACCAGTTGGAGACCAACAAACAGGTTGGCGCATTGTTCCCAAATGACGGTGATGGCAATGCCTGGGGCGACCCGAATGTAGGTTTCCCACCTGTTCTCTCAGAGTTGGGCTACTCACTGACAGATCCCGGGCGGTATCAGAACCTGACCGATGATTTCTCGGCCCAGATCAACGCGTTCCGGCAGGCCAATGTTGAAATCGTGACCGGAGTTCCGATCCCGCCCGATTTCACGACGTTCTGGAGCCAGGCCAAGCAACAAGGCTTCACCCCGAAAGCCGCGAGTATCGGCAAAGCCATCCTGTTCCCGCAAGCGGTCGAGGCATTGGGCGACGCAGGCAACAACCTGAGTTCCGAAGTCTGGTGGTCCCCCACCCATCCGTTCTCGTCATCGCTCACCGGCGCAAGCTCGGCTGAACTGGCGCAAGGGTACATGGCCGCCACCAGCCGTCAGTGGACCCAGCCCATCGGCTTTGTGCACGCATTGTTCGAAATGGCAGCCAACGTCATGGGCCGCGTTGATGACGCGGGTGATGGCGATGCGGTCGCTGAGGCTATCGCTGCCACGCAGTTGGATTCAATTGTTGGCCGGATCGCCTTTGATGGCGCGGGCCTGCCCCCCTTCGCCGCCCAGAACGTTGCAAAAACGCCGTTGGTAGGTGGGCAATGGAGGCTGCTCGACAACGGCAGCTATGACCTCGTGATCGTTGACAACTCCTCGGCACCCGAAATCCCGACCGCAGGTGTGATGGAAGAAATCTCCTGATCGCAACACAACAAACGCCCCGGATCATCTCCGGGGCAGGAACACCAGTATGACCATTCTTTCGCTCAAAAACGTCTCCAAAAGCTTTGGTGCGCTCACCGTTACTGACGATGTCAGCTTTGACGTTGAGCAGGGACAAGCGCTTGGGATCATTGGCCCGAATGGGGCGGGCAAGTCGACGCTGTTCAACCTGATAACGGGCAATCTGACATCTGATGCGGGATCGATCCATTTCGATGGAGCAGATGTGACGCGCGTGCCGCCGATGCAGCGCTGCCTATCGGGCATAGGACGATCATTCCAGATCCCTCAGCCCTTTGATCACCTGACGGTTTTCGAAAACCTGTTGGTGGCCGCAACCCATGGGCAGAGCAAGTCAGAACATGAGGTCGAACAGGCCTGCGCCCGTATTCTTGAGCAAACTGAATTGCTGGACGTGGCCAATGACCCCGCCGGTGGTTTGCGTCTGCTGCAACGCAAGCGACTGGAATTGGCCCGCGCTATGGCAACAAACCCCAAGCTTTTGTTGCTGGATGAAATCGCCGGGGGGCTGACCGACGCGGAATGCACCGCGCTGATCGACACGATCAAGGGGCTGCACAGCAGCGGAGTGACGATCATCTGGATCGAACATGTCCTGCATGCGCTCACCTCGGTCGTTGAACGGCTGCTGGTTCTGGATTTCGGCAAGGTCATCGGTCTGGGTGATCCGGACGAGATCATGAACAGCCGGGAAGTCAAAGAAATCTATCTGGGGATCGAAGTCTGATGAGCCTGCTGGAGACCCACGCGCTGACCGCCCATTACGGCGACTTCCAAGCCCTGTTCGGTGTGGACGTCCACCTGAACGAAGGCGAAACCGTTGCCATCATCGGCGCAAACGGGGCCGGGAAATCGACCCTCATGCGCTCGATTTCAGGGGTTCTGACCAACGGACCTGATCAGGTGCGTTTTGACGGCCAACCCATCGGAGACCTGCCCGCAGACGAGATCATGGCACGCGGAGTGGCTATGGTGCCCGAGGGGCGTCGGCTGTTTCCTTCCTTAAGTGTCGAGGAAAACCTGCTGATAGGCACCTATGGCCGAAAGGTATCTGGCCATTGGTCCTTGCAAACAATCTACGACCTGTTCCCAATCCTGAAAGAGCGCCGGAACCATCCCGGCACCGCCCTGTCTGGCGGACAACAGCAGATGGTCGCCATTGGCCGCGCCCTGATGAGCAACCCGCGCGTTCTGCTGTGCGATGAGATCAGCCTCGGCCTGGCACCCGTCGTCATCAAGGACATCTATGATGCCGTGCCGCGCATTCAGGAGGCCGGGGCCAGCCTGATCGTCGTGGAGCAGGACATAGGACAGGCGATGAAAGTCGCCGACCGCGTCTACTGCATGATGGAGGGTCGCGTCACGCTGGAAGGCACCGCAGACACGCTCAGCCGTGAGGCCATACACGACGCCTATTTTGGAGGAGCTGCCGCATGATCTGGATCGATACCATTATTCAGGGTGTTCTGTTGGGCGGGCTCTATGCGCTGTTTGCCGCAGGGCTGAGCCTTGTGTTCGGGATCATGCGGCTGGTCAATCTGGCCCATGGAGACCTGATCGTCTTTGCAGCCTATCTGATCCTTCTGCTGGTTTCTCTACTTGGGCTCTCACCATTTCTGGCGGCCACCATTGCCGCGCCGATCATGTTTGGCGTGGGCTGGGCTTTGCAGAAACATGTGCTGAACCGCGTACTGGGGCCTGACATCCTGCCACCTTTGCTCGTAACGTTCGGTCTGTCGGTCGTTTTGCAGAACGCATTGCTTGAAGGGTTCTCAGCAGATAGCCAGCGTCTCCCTGCGGGCGAAATCGCAACGGCATCCGTTCAGATGGGCGGGCTGAACCTCGGCGTTCTGCCGTTGCTGACCTTTGCCTCGGCGATCCTTGTGATCGTCGGTCTGAACCAGCTTTTCTATCGCACGGAGTTAGGCCGGGCGTTCCGCGCGACCTCGGATGATGCGGTGACGGCTGGTTTGATGGGCATCCGCCCTGAACGGATATTTGCCACAGCAACCGCCATTGCGATGCTGGTTGTCACACTGGCAGCTCTGTATCTGGGAATGCGGGCAAACTTTGACCCCAATATCGGCCCAGCGCGCCTGATCTATGCCTTCGAGGCGGTGATCATTGGTGGCCTCGGCAGCCTTTGGGGCACTCTGATCGGAGGCATCATCATCGGAGTCGCGCAAACCGTCGGCGCCGCGATCAATCCCGAATGGCAAATCCTGGCCGGTCACCTGGCCTTTCTCATTGTGCTTCTGATCAAGCCCAGAGGCCTGTTTCCAAGGGCGGTGGACTGATGACTGATACTTCAATGTACCGCGTCCAGACTCAGACCCGCGCGTCTTACAGCGCCGGAGCCGTCTGCATCGCCCTGATCATCCTGTTCATCCTGCTGCCAACTTTTGCCAGCCGGGGATTGATCCAGGACCTATTCTTTATCTTTACCATGCTTGTTCTGGCGCAGTTCTGGAACTTGCTCGCGGGATATGGCGGGCTGGTGTCCGTCGGCCAGCAGGCCTTTGTAGGCATGGGCGCCTACGCCATGTTCGGCGGCGTCATCCTGTGGGGGATGGATCCGGTTCCAGCGATCCTTATGGGCGGCGTCGCGGCCCTGATTGTCGCCATCCCCACAGCCTTTTTTGCCTTCCGCCTGCGAGGGGCCTATTTCGCCATCGGCACATGGGTCATCGCCGAGGTTATGCGCCTGCTGGTGGCCCAATGGAAGGTTCTGGGCGGCGGCACAGGAACCTCTTTGCCCCGCACAGCAACGCGTGAGATGTGGGCGACCGAGTGGATCCAGACCACCTTTGACGTTCGAGGCGCGGCAGCGCGGGATATCCTGACCTATTGGCTCGCCTTGGCATTGGTGATCGCCACGATCGCAGGTATCTACTGGCTGCTCAGAACCAAGCGCGGGCTGGCGCTGGCTGCGGTACGGGACAACGTCGAAGCGGCTAAGTCTGTTGGCGTTGATGCGGTGCGGATGAAATGGCTGGTCTACCTCGTCTCAGCCGCTGGAACCGGGCTGACTGGCGCGTTGATCTATTTGCAAAAGTTGCGGATCTCGCCTGATGCTGCGTTCTCGGTCACCGACTGGACGGCTTACGTGATCTTCATCGTCGTGATCGGCGGAATTGGCACCATTGAAGGCCCGATCCTGGGCGTGCTGATCTTCTTCATCCTACAAAGCCTGCTGGCCGATTACGGCTCCTGGTACCTCATGGTGCTGGGGTTGATCGGGATCGCCGTCATGCTCTTCGCTCCGCGCGGCATCTGGGGGCTGATCTCCGAAAAGACCGGGCTGCAGATTTTCCCTGTTCGCCGTCGTCTTGTGCTGACGAACCCGAAAGACAGCCACAACTCAATTCAATCTGACAAACAGAGGGAGGCGTAACATGGCCACCATAACAACTGATGTCCTCATCATCGGGACCGGCCCAGCGGGGTCTGCAACGGCGGCTTTGCTGTCGAGCTATGGCGTCGAGAACATGGTCATCAACCGCTATCGCTGGCTGGCCAACACGCCACGGGCACACATCACCAACCAGCGCACGATGGAGGTGCTGCGCGACCTTGGTCACGAGGTCGAAGCCGAAGCCTACATGCACGCCGCGCATCAGGATCTGATGGGCGAGAACGTGTTCTGCGAAAGCCTAGCAGGTGAGGAAATCGGACGCATGAAAAGCTGGGGCAATCACCCGCTGTCCAAGGCCGAACACCTGCTGT
>NZ_JBXWSB010000124.1:0-12651 GCF_059613205.1 Ruegeria sp. BHSB064 | reverse complement strand
TTCCATCACGGCGGCAGAGACGATGTTCTCGGATGCGATCAGTTCGATCTCGTCGCGCTGACGACCCAGCTCGGACGTGATCGAGCCAAAAAGCTCAGGATCACGGTCCGACAAAGACTGGTTGAAAAATCCGGTGTCACGAAGATTGGCGTTCATGGGCGCTCCACATGGCTGGGTAAAAACTTGCGGATTTCCTATCGGAAACGTTGCATTTTCAAAAGCCGTAAAGCGACGATTTGGTCCGCTGGGGCGTCAAGACTGGCCTATTGGGGAAAGGTATGTTTGTTTCGGAACCAAATGTGCAGCACCGGAAACCGGAAAACATGAAAAAGAGAATCGCCTTTCTTGCCAGTGATGTCAAAGTGGCGCAGACGGCCCGGGATATTCTGGTTGCCAAACACGGAAATGCGGCACCGCGGGACGCTGATGTTGTCGTGGCTTTGGGCGGGGACGGCTTCATGTTGCGCACCCTGCATAACATGCAACATCTTGATACACCGGTTTACGGCATGAACCGGGGAACGATCGGGTTCCTGATGAACGAATACCACGAAGACGACCTTATGGCGCGTCTCGAGGATGCCGAGGAAGAAGTAATCAACCCGCTGTTGATGCGGGCAATGGATCAATCCGGCACGCTGCACGAGGCGCTTGCCATTAACGAAGTGTCGCTGCTGCGGGCAGGGCCACAGGCGGCGCGGCTGAAGATCAGCGTTGATGGCCGTGTGCGGATGCCGGAACTGGTTTGCGACGGGGCATTGTTGTCAACACCAGCCGGATCGACAGCCTATAATTATTCCGCGCACGGACCGATCCTGCCCATCGGGTCGGATGTTTTGGCGTTGACAGCGATTGCCGCTTTTCGCCCCCGCCGTTGGCGCGGTGCGCTGTTGCCCAAGATCGCGAAGGTTCGGTTTGATGTTCTGGATGCGGATAAACGCCCGGTTATGGCGGATGCTGATTCCATCTCGTTCCCGGAAATTGATTGGGTCGAAATCAGGTCCGAACCGGCGATAGCTCACCGCATACTGTTTGACCCCGGTCATGGCCTTGAAGAACGCCTAATTTCCGAACAATTCACATAAATTTGGGCCGCCGCGCATTTTTTTCAGGCTTATGTGAACCAGTTCACAGGGAATTTATCGCAAATTGGCTAGGGTGAATTCACCCGGAGAACACGCCAAGGTGGGAGTGAGTGGCCACCTGAACGGCGTTTTCGAATGATTGTGCAAATTTTGCGCTGGCGAGGGTGGGTGGTGCTACGCTCGTCATCAGATTTCCGGGCTTATTTAAGCAGTCGGACCCTGGGCACAATGACCCAGGGTCTATTTTTTGCGTTCGCTTACGTCGCTTCCATCTGATCCCAAAGCGCGACAGACATTTGCCCAACGCGTGCTTCGATGGCTGCGGCGGCGTCCACTGCCAAATCCTCGCGCCAACGATTGGCAGCAATCTGTACGTTGATCGGCTGAGGCCCTTTAGGTAGATCTGCCAGCCGTGCGGGTACGCAGGCTGCTGGCAGCCCCAGGAAGTTCATCGCATAAGAATACACGGCACAGCCCAGAACTTCATGAACACCTTCCGCCCCTTCCGTGTCGCGGTCCGGCTTAAAGAATGGTTGCGGCAGGAACGGTGACAGTACCAGCGGATAGTCTTGCAAGAACAGCGACCATTCACGCGCATAGTGGCTGCGTTTGGCCAACATCCTAATCATCTCAGTTTCGACGATAGGTGGGAATTCCTGAAAGTAGACGTCGAAAATCTCTCGAATGGTTTGCGATCCCGCTGCTTCGATATCCGATTTCATCAAGGTCAGAACTTCGCCCATCAATGTCCGGTAGCCGATCCTGCCACATTCAAACACGTCCGGTGGATCAACCTCATCCACGACATAGCCAGCATCGACCAGAGCATCCCGTGCCGTATCAAGCGCCTTTTCGACCTCGGGATGCAGGGCATATCCAAAGGTGTTTTTTGTGAACGCCACCTTGATGGGTCCGTCGGGGGCTTCGCCGCGCCAGGGCATTGACACATGGAAAGGGTCACGCGCGTCGGCCGCGATCACGCTTGGCATCGACAGGTGCAAATCCGCAGCTGAGCGTGTGATCAGGCCCTGAACGGACATCGACTGCGCCAATAAACCTCGTTCAACCGTTTGGCTGGGGTTCCAGGCCGGGACACGCCCCAGCCCGGGCTTCACTGTGACCGCTCCGTTGGCCGCTGCCGGAAAGCGCAGGCTGCCGCCAATATCATTGCCATGAGCCAGCGCGCCGATGCCTGCCATCACCGCAGCGCCCGCTCCGCCCGAGGATCCGCCGGATGAGATATGCCGCCCCCATGGGTTATGCGTGCGCCCATACAGCAGGTTGTCGGTGTCGGCCCGAAACGAAAATTCTGGCGTATTGGTTCGCCCGATTACGACCGCTCCGGCTTTTAGCAAATTGCTGACGACCGGCGCGTCATCCGGTGCGATCACATCTTTCAGTGCCACAACGCCATTGGTGGTGGCGTGCCCTTTTTGGTCTACATTCACTTTGATCGTGACCGGCACACCATGCAGGGTTCCGGTCGGTTGACCGTTTGCACGTGCTTTGTCCAGTGAATGTGCGCGTTCCAATGCCTCGGCGCGCAGATCTTCTACCACGGCGTTCAGGTCCGGGTTGACTGCATCCATCCGGTCAATCGAAGCCTGAACAGCCTCAGTCGCACTCAGATCACCGCGACGTGTCAGGTTGGTCAACTCTGTAGCGCTGAGACGCCAAATGTCGGAATGTGTCATGGGCCCTCACTGTTTACAGCGAGAGTAGGGGGCCTGATCCAGGATGCAAGTGCAGACGCGAAAAGGGCGGCCTGAACCGCCCCCGGGTTACTTGGCGTAACCGATTGTTTGTAAGGCGTCTTTGATTTCGTCGAGAATTGCAGGATCGTCGATCGTGGCAGGCATTTTATAATCCTGATTGTCCGCAATCGAAACCATGGTGCCGCGCAGGATCTTGCCCGAGCGTGTCTTGGGCAGCCTGTCTACGACAACGGCCAGCTTGAACGCTGCAACAGGGCCGATCTTTTCGCGCACCATCTTGACCACTTCCTGAACCACGTCACCGTGATCCCGGTTTGCGCCCGCGTTCAGGCACAGGAAACCAACCGGCATCTGACCCTTCAACTGATCCGATACACCGATCACCGCGCATTCGGCCACGTCCGGGTGGGCGGCCAAAACCTCTTCCATCCCGCCGGTCGACAGGCGGTGGCCTGCCACGTTGATGACGTCATCGGTCCGCGCCATGATATAGAGGTATCCGTCCTCATCGATCATGCCTGCATCGCCGGTTTCATAATATCCCGGGAAGTGCTCGAGGTAGGATTTCTTGAAGCGTGCCTCTGCGTTCCACAAGGTCGGCAACGTACCCGGAGGCAGCGGCAGCTTGACCGCAATGGCACCCAGCTCACCTGCTTTCATTGGGTGGCCGCCTTCATCCAGAATCTGTACGTCATAGCCCGGCATTGGTTTGGCAGGTGAGCCCAACTTGACCGGCAGTTCTTCGATGCCCAGAGGATTGCCGGCGATGGCCCAGCCTGTTTCGGTTTGCCACCAATGGTCGATCACCGGAACCTTCAGTGCATCTTGCGCCCAGATGATCGTGTCGGGGTCAGCGCGTTCACCGGCAAGGTATAGGGCGCGCAGATGGGACAGGTCGTACTTGGCGATCATCTCGCCTTTTGGGTCTTCTCGTTTTACAGCACGGATCGCTGTCGGGGCGGTGAAAAAGCTTTTGACCTTATGCTCTGAGATCACGCGCCAGAAGGTGCCCGCATCAGGAGTGCCAACCGGCTTGCCTTCGAACACGATGGTTGTGTTCCCATGGATGAGCGGTGCGTAGCAGATATAAGAGTGGCCTACGACCCAGCCCACATCGGATGCCGCCCAGAACACATCGCCCGGATCGACGTTGTAAATGTTCTTCATCGACCAGTTCAGCGCCACCAGATGTCCAGCAGTCGGGCGCACGACACCCTTGGGCGCGCCTGTGGTGCCAGAGGTGTAAAGGATATAGGCCGGATCATTGCCATCGACCGGAACGCATTCGGCCGGTTCAACCCCATATTGGAAGCCGTGCCAGTTGAAGTCGCGCCCTTCGATCAGCTGGGCAACCTCTTGTTCACGCTGGAAAATAACGCAGAATTCAGGTTTGTGTTCAGCCAGGTCGATCGCGCCGTCCAGCAAGGGTTTGTAATGCACCACGCGGCCCGGTTCCATCCCGCAGGATGCGGCGATGATCGCCTTTGGTTTGGCGTCATCAATCCGAACGGCCAATTCGTTGCTGGCAAAACCGCCGAACACGACCGAATGTACTGCACCCAAACGGGCGCAGGCCAGCATCGCCTCAAGCGCTTCGGGGATCATCGGCATATAGATGATGACGCGGTCGCCCTTTTCGACACCCTTGGCCCGCAGCGCACCGGCAAGGTTGGCCACGCGGTTGCGCAGTTCGACATATGAAATCTCGCGCTTGGTGTGTGTAATGGGGCTGTCATAGATGATGGCGGTTTGTTCGCCGCGACCGTTTTCCACATGGCGATCCACCGCGTTCCAGCAGGTGTTGACGCGCGCGTCACTGAACCATTCATACAGTGGCGCATTGTCGTCGAACAACGCTTTGCTGGGCTCTTTTACCCAGTCGATCCCTTTGGCAGCGTCCATCCAGAACGCTTCGGGGTCAGTTTTCCAGCTGTCATAAACGTCCTGATACGCCATCTCGTCCTCCTCACAACGACTTGGACATTGTGTTAGGACCCAGAAAACTTTCGGGCAAGCGTATCAAATGACGACGCGTCAGTTTATCGCAAAATATTTGCAGGAAACCGCTGAGAAGGCTGCAAATTTTTGCAAACCCCTTTTTCAATATTGGAAATTCTACATTCTTTGGGCCATTTTGCAAAACTGCAAACTGTTTGCTGCAAAAAACTGAACCGAGCACGACTCGCGAATGCACGCAAGCTTTGGTCGGTCCGGTAACTTTCGAAAAACCCGGCTATGCGTGAGTTGCAATAGCAGAGCGGCCGTAAACTTTTGGTAAACCGCACCCTATACTGGGGCGCGGTTTTGATTTTCTTGCTGAGTTTGTTCAGCCGTAATGCGCAACCGGAGTGCCCGCTATGGCAGCCATATTCAGCAACCCGCGTGCCGTGATCGAAGGCGTGACTATATGAGCCTTGTTGCCCATGCCCATAAGAATGGGGCCAACTTCGATCCCGTCCGCTTTCATCTTGAGGATATTGCGCACCCCGCTGGCGGCATCTGCATGGGCAAAGATCAGCACATTTGCTGCGCCTTGCAGTCGTGATCCCGGAAAGATGCGTGCCCGAAGATCCGCATCCAATGCGGCGTCCAGGTTCATTTCACCCTCGTAAACGAAATCACGCGGCTTTTGATCCAGAATGCTCAGCGCCGCGCGCAGCCGTTTGCCGGACCCTTCGGCTTGGTTTCCGAATTGCGACTGCGAGCAGAAGGCAATCTTTGGTTCGATCCCGAACCGGCGCACGTGCCGCGCAGCACCGAGTGTAGTTTCTGCCAGTTCTTCGGGGGTTGGCAATTGCCGAACATGCGTGTCGGCGATGAACAAGGGCCCGTCTTCCAAAATCATCAGGGACAAAGCGCCATGCGGACGCAAGTCGCCTTCGTCCAAAACCTGTTCGACGTAGTTCAGATGCCAGCGATATTCGCCGAACGTGCCACAGATCATGCTGTCGGCCTCGCCGCGATGCACCATGATTGCGCCAATCGCGGTGGTGTTGGTGCGCATGATCGCCTTGGCCAGATCCGGTGTGACGCCGCGGCGTTGCATGATTTGATGGTACGAGTTCCAGTAATCGTAATAACGCGGATCGTTTTCCGGGTTCACGATCTGACAATCGGTTCCGGGGCGGATGGTCAGGCCCAACCTTTCACAGCGCGCCTCGATTACCTCGGGGCGTCCGATCAGGATGGGCGTTTCCGTTGTCTCTTCAAGAATCGCCTGCGCGGCCCGTAGAACCCGCTCATCTTCACCCTCGGCAAACACGATCCGGCGGGATGCGGCCGCTGCGGCTTCGAACACCGGGCGCATCAGAAGGGCAGACTTGAAGACGGATTGGTTCAGCTTTTCCTTGTAAGCTTCCAGATCCTCGATGGGCCTTTTGGCGACGCCGCTTTCCATTGCCGCTTTTGCCACAGAAGATGAGACCACACCAACCAAACGAGGGTCGAAAGGTTTGGGAATCAGATAATCCGGGCCAAAAGTCAGCTGTTCACCTTTGTAAGCTGCAGCAGCTTCGGCGCTGGTTGTCGCGCGGGCCATTTCCGCGATTCCGTCGACACAGGCAATCTGCATCTCATCATTGATCTCGGTTGCACCCACATCCAGCGCGCCCCGGAAAATAAAGGGGAAACAAAGTACGTTGTTGACCTGATTTGGAAAATCGCTGCGCCCTGTGGCGATGATCGCATCCGGCGCAACTTCGCGGGCGGCCTCGGGCAGGATTTCCGGGGTTGGGTTGGCCAGCGCAAAAATAATCGGGCGGCTGGCCATTTTTGCAACCATTTCAGGTTTCAGGACGTTCGGCCCGCTTAGACCCAGAAACAAGTCTGCGTCCCCGATGACGTCATCCAGTGTCCGCAGATCCGAGTTCTGAGCGAACCGGGATTTCTGCGGGTTCATGTCCTCGGCCCGGCCTTCATAGACAAGCCCATGGATGTCACACAGCCAGATGTTCTCGCGTTTGACACCCAGTTTTACCAGCATGTTCAGGCAGGCAATTCCTGCGGCCCCGCCGCCGGTTGAAACGACCTTGATGTCGTCAAAGGATTTCCCTGCAACGTGCAAGGCGTTCTTTGCGGCGGCCCCCACGACAATGGCGGTGCCATGCTGGTCGTCATGGAACACCGGAATGTTCATACGCTCACGGCACAATTTTTCGACTATGAAACAGTCGGGGGCTTTAATGTCCTCAAGGTTGATTGCGCCAAATGTCGGCTCAAGCGCGCAAACGATGTCCGCCAGCTTTTCAGGGTCAGATTCATCGACTTCGATGTCAAAGCAATCGATGCCTGCGAACTTTTTGAACAAGACGGCCTTGCCCTCCATCACTGGCTTCGACGCAAGCGCACCGATGTTGCCCAAGCCCAGAACAGCAGTGCCGTTGGAGACCACGGCAACAAGGTTGCCACGCGCGGTATAGCGCTCGGCATTTGCAGCATCGGCCTTGATCTCAAGGCTGGCCTCGGCAACGCCGGGCGAATAGGCCCGGGCCAGATCGCGCCCGTTGGCCATGGGCTTTGTGGCCTTGATCTCAAGCTTTCCGGGCTTCGGATGTGCGTGATATTCAAGCGCAGCCTGTCTCAAGCTGGGGGTGTCAGGCATTGGCGGTTCTTCTCCCTAAAAATATAATTTAACTTTAAACTATTTTTTCAGGCTTGGCTACGCTGCGTCACTTCGGCGAGTTGTCGCAACTGTGAAGTGTCTGAGGATTGAATTTTGTCATAAAACTTTTACATCCAGTCGACTTTGCGATTCAAAGACCACTCAGGCAAGAAAAAGCAGTAATGACAATCAAGTTAAGTGATCAAGTCGGAGGCTTACCGTCCGGCTTTTCGAGCAATGTCGTCTCTTCCCGGATGGCGCTTTGGGGCGCGGCGGTTTTGGCGGGTGTTCTCGTTAGCGTTGTGCTCGTCTGGCCAGAATTCGCAGCGCAGTTCAATCAGGAAGGTGGCCCGATCGAAACAATCTCAGCCGCCGGTTTGTTTGCCGCAGGTCTTGCGGCGCTGTGGCGCTATCGGGGCATCGCCCGCGCGTATATCGGTCTGACCTGCCTTTTGCTGGCTGAACGTGAATTAGAGGCCGACATCTATTCCGAAGGCAGTCTGCCGTTCACGATCCTACACAGCTTGGATGTTTTCTTAGACGTCACCTGGGTCAGGGTTGCTCTGGTCATCCTCGTGCTCGGTGGGGCCGTCTGGCACGGCATTCCAACAGGTTGGCGCGCCTTCAAACAACGCAACCTTTCCTTGATGGTGTTTATCGCGGCGGGATGTGTTGCCGTCATTGCTCAGCTTCTGGAAGAGTTCTCTGGATTATATGCTGGTGCTTTGTCAGACCTCATGGTGGTGCGCCTTTTTGTTCTGGAAGAAACGCTCGAGATGTTCTTTTCGATTGGCATTTTGGTCTCTGTTCTGATCGGATGGCCCAAAACGCAATCCAACAGGACGCCCAATGACCAAGACAGCCGATCCATCGCAGACATACGCTGAAATCCGCCTGCCCACGCAGGAACTGCGTGACGATATCCCCTTCTATACAAAAGTGCTGGGGATGAAGATGGACATGATCTATCCTGCGGACGACCCACGAGTTGGGGTTTTTTCGGGTCATGGGGTGCGCCTGCGCATCGAAAAAGATGCACCAGAAAGCGCAGGGACGCTGCGTATTCTGACGGATGATCCCGAAGGTTTTGCCCAAGGTCAGCGTGTTCTTGTTGCCCCAAACGGGACGCGTGTTGAGATCGAAGAGCTAAACCCGCCGCTTGTGATGCCTGAAACGGTTCATTCCTTCGTGGTGCGCAGGCTCAAGGATCAGGCGCCGTGGATAATCGGTCGCGCCGGAATGCACTACCGCGATCTGGTGCCGGATCGTTTGGGCGGATCCATCATCGCCAGCCACATACGTATCCCCGACGGTGGCCCGGTGCCTGACATGGTGCATTTTCACAAGGTCGGGTTTCAGTTGATCTTTTGCATCCATGGATGGGTGGATGTGGTCTATGAAGATCAAGGCGAGAAGATGCGCCTGACCGCCGGTGATTGCTTTATCCAGCCGCCGGAAATTCGCCACCGCGTGCTGGAAGCATCCGACAACGTTCAGGTCATTGAGATCGGTGTGCCGGCCGAACATGTCACGGAAATCGATCATGACATGCAGCTTCCCACCCCGCATTTTCGCCCCGATCGGGAATGGCAGGGGCAACGCTTTGTCTACAATCAGGCAAAGGACGCCGAATGGGTGCCGTTCCGTTTGCCGGGGTATATCTGTCGCGACACGACGATTGCCGAAAACACCAAGGGCGTCGCCGGAGTTCAGGTTGTGCGCAAAGGGCAGGGCGATCCGGAATGGGCCAGCCATGACACCGATATCCACTTCACCTTCGTGATGGGCGGCGAAGTTACGCTGGAAGGCGAAGGCCGCGAACCATACCGGCTGGAACAAGGCGATGCGCTCGTCATTCCGCCAGGGATGCGTACGCGCCTGTCCGCGCCGTCGGACGATATCGAATTGCTGGAAGTCACCTTGCCCGGTACCTTCAACACAAAGCTGGGGTGATGGAAAAACACGGGTTGGGGGCTTCTATTCCCCTGCCTTTTTCCGGTAGGGTGCAAATTTCTGACCAGATGATCAAAAAATAGGGAATCGCTATGTCGCTGAAAGACGCTGCCTTGTCTGCCCGGGAAAACGCTTATGCGCCTTATTCGAACTTCAAGGTCGGCGCGGCGCTGCGGTCTTCCTCGGGTCAGGTTTATTCCGGCTGTAACGTTGAAAATGTTGCATATCCCGAAGGTACCTGTGCCGAGGCCGGTGCGATTGCCGCGATGGTTGCCGCGGGTGAACAGGAACTGACCGAGGTCTATGTGGTCGCCTCTAGCCCGCAACCCGTGCCGCCTTGCGGTGGGTGCCGACAGAAACTGGCCGAGTTCGGCAAGCGCGATGTGAAAGTCACTTTGGCGACCGTGGACGGTGCCGAGTTCGAAACCACCATCGGAGAATTGCTGCCGGGCGCGTTCGATGCCTCGCATATGGAGGATGTCTGAACGCATGGACGCCCGTTCGATCATAGCAAAGCTGCGCAAGCACGATGTGCCGGGGCGCGAGGAACTGATCTGGTTCGCGCAAGGTCTAGCTGATGGCAGCGTCAGTGACGCGCAGGCCGGGGCCTTTGCCATGGCTGTTTGCATGGGTGGATTGGGCTCTAAGGGGCGAGCGGATCTGACTGTTGCGATGCGCGATAGCGGCGAGGTTCTCACTTGGGACGTGGACGGGCCAGTTATCGACAAACACTCGACCGGCGGGGTCGGGGATAGTGTCAGCCTGGTACTTGCCCCGGCGCTTGCGGAATGCGGTGCATATGTTCCGATGATCTCGGGCCGTGGGTTGGGGCACACTGGCGGCACGCTGGACAAGCTTGAGGCGATACCAGGTGTCAGCACACAAATCGGGCAGGATCGCCTTGCGCAGATTTTGCGCGAAACCGGTGCGGCGATCGTGGGCGCAACGGGTCAGATTGCTCCGGCCGACAAACGGCTTTATGCGGTGCGCGACGTGACGGCGACGGTCGAAAGCCTGGATCTGATCACGGCATCGATCCTGTCCAAAAAGCTGGCTGCCAGCCCGGATGCATTGGTTTTGGACGTTAAAGTCGGCAGCGGTGCCTTCATGAAAACGATGGAAGAAGCCAACAAGCTGGCCTTTGCATTGACTGAAACCGCAAACGCGGCGGGGTGCCGGACATCAGCTGTCATAACGGACATGAATCAACCATTGGCACCAGCGCTGGGCAATGCGTTGGAAATTGCCGAGGTCATGAAGGTCCTGACCGGGTCGCACTCTTCACCGCTGGCAAACATCTCTGCCGAGTTGGGGGGTGTTCTTCTGACTGATGCAGGCGTTAGCGCGTCTGTTGAGGAGGGGCGTGAAAAAATCGCGGCCATTATTCGTGACGGGCGCGCTGCGGAACGGTTTGGTCGCATGATGGCTGCGGTCGGTGGCCCCGTACAGTTCGTCGAAACCTGGGCCCGGTTCCTGCCAGAGGCAAGTGTCATCCAAGAAGTCTCCGCCCCGAAGGACGGCTATATCGCGGCTATCAACGGTGAGGCGCTGGGTCTGGCTGTCGTTGCGCTGGGCGGTGGTCGTCAGGTCGAAAGCGACCAGATCGACCCAGCCGTTGGGATCTCTGGCATTCTCCGGCTGGGGGATCCTGTGTCCAAAGGGGCACCCATCGCTGTAATCCATTCGGCACGGGAAGACGCTGCGCGCCGCGTCGCTGAAAGCGTGCTTGACGCGATCACGATCAGCGATACAGCTCCGACGGTGCCCCACCTGGTTCACGAAAGGATCAGTGTATGAGCCGCGCCTTTCTAGTGGTCATGGATTCCGTCGGGATTGGCGGGGCGCCAGATGCCGACCGGTTTTTCAATGGCAACGTTCCGGATACCGGGGCGAACACAGTGGGCCACATTGCGAAGGCTTGCGCCGAGGGGCGCGCGGAAGAGGGTCGTTCAGGTACTTTGAACCTGCCGCATCTCGACGCATTGGGTCTTGGCGCGGCTGTGCGCTTGGCGTCCGGTGACACAACCCCGGGATTGAACGCAAAACCCAACGGCCTTTGGGGCTGCGCGCGTGAGCATTCGCCCGGCAAAGACACACCCTCGGGCCATTGGGAACTGGCTGGCCTTCCGGTGCCATGGGATTGGCATTATTTCCCAGACACGGTTCCTGCTTTTCCCACGGACCTGACCCGTGCTGCGGCTGAGGCAGCCGGGACCGAAGGCGTTCTTGGGGATTGTCACGCCTCGGGCACAGCGATCATCGCTGAGTTGGGTGCCGAACACATGCGGACCGGTCGGCCGATCTGCTACACGTCTGCCGACAGCGTGTTTCAAATCGCCGCTCATGAAGAAAGCTTCGGGCTGGACCGGCTGCTGGACATGTGCCGCGCACTTGCGCCGCGTCTGCATGAGATGAAAGTGGGTCGTGTCATTGCGCGCCCCTTTGTCGGCACGCCAGAGACGGGCTTTGAACGCACGACCAATCGCAAGGATTTCGCCATTTTGCCGCCCGCACCGGTGCTGACCAATTGGGTGCAGGATGCCGGACGTAAGGTGCACGCTGTCGGCAAGATCGGTGATATCTTCTCGATGCAGGGCATCGACACGCTGAGCAAAGGGTCGGACGCTGAATTGATGCAGCACCTGTCTGATCTTGTGGACGAGGCGGAAGAGGGCAGTCTGACGTTTGCCAACTTTGTGGAATTCGACAGCCTCTATGGCCATCGCCGCGACATCAGCGGTTATGCCCGTGCATTGGAATGGTTCGACCGCGAGATCGGAAAGATTCTGCCGAGGCTCCGCCCCGGTGATCTATTGCTGCTGACTGCTGATCATGGCAATGACCCCAGCTGGACCGGAACGGATCACACGCGTGAACAGGTGCCGGTTCTGATTGCAGGGCAGGGCGCGGGGCAGATCGGACAAGTGGACTTTGCCGACATCGCCGCCAGCATTGCTCATCACCTGAACATTCCGGCGCAAGGGCCGGGAAGGAACTTTTTATGAGCGTCGCCGACCTTCCAAAAATCGAACTGCACCTGCATCACGAAGGCGCGGCCCCTCCTGCCTTCATCCGTCAGCTCGCGCATGAAAAGCGCGTGGACCTGAGCGGCATCTTCAAGCCGGACGGATCGTATGATTTCCGTGATTTCGCGCATTTCCTAAGCGTGTATGAAGCCGCGTGCGAAGTTTTGAAAACACCCGAAGACTTTCGGCGGCTCACTTTGGCCATTCTGGAAGAAAGCGCGGAAAACGGCGTGGTCTATTCCGAGACTTTTCTGAGCCCCGATTTCTGTGGC
>NZ_JBXWSB010000123.1:0-12785 GCF_059613205.1 Ruegeria sp. BHSB064 | reverse complement strand
GCTGCGTTCCTGAACAAGGTCTATTGCAACGGTTTTGCCAAGCTGCCGGTGGGCAAAACCCGCTATGGGCTAATGCTGCGAGAAGACGGTCTTGTCATGGATGACGGTACTGCAGCGCGTCTGGCCGAGGATCACTTTGTGGTCACTACAACCACAGCCAACGCGGTGGGCGTCTATCGTCACATGGAATTTGTACATCAATGCCTGTTCCCGGACATGGACGTGCAGCTGATTTCGACCACTGACGCTTGGGCGCAGTTCGCCGTTGCCGGCCCGAAATCCCGTGAACTGTTGCAGCAAGTCGTTGATCGAGAGTTTGACATCAGCAACGAGGCCTTTCCCTTCATGGGGTGCGCCGAAACCACCATTGCAGGCGGCATCCCGGCGCGGTTGTTCCGCATCTCGTTCTCGGGTGAGTTGGCTTTTGAACTTGCAGTGCCCACGCGGTATGGCGATGCGTTGGTCCGGCACCTGATGGAGCTTGGTCAGCCTTTGGGGGTCACCCCATACGGGATGGAAGCGCTGGGTGTGTTGCGGGTTGAGAAAGGTCATGTAACCGGGAATGAGCTTAACGGAACCGTCAGCGCTCATAACTTGGGAATGGGGCGTATGGTTTCGACCAAAAAAGACAGTATCGGCGCGCCGCTCAGTGCACGAGAGGCCCTGGTTGATCCTGAAGGCTTGGCGCTGGTCGGCATCCAGCCCGTTGACACCTCCGATACTGTGCTGGCGGGGTCGCATGTTTTTGCGGAAGGAGCCCCGCATCTGCCGCAGAATGATCAGGGCTATGTTACATCAGCGGCCTATTCCCCACATTTGTCCAGCAGCATAGGACTTGCGTTTGTTCAGCGCGGCGCGCAGCGTCTGGGCGAGACGGTTCAGATCGTGAGCCCGGTGGACAACGCGAACATCAAAGCAACCCTTGTCAGCGCTCACTTCGTTGACCCTGAAGGAGACAGGCTCCGTGCGTGATTTTGTTGCCAAAACCGCCTTGGGCGGTACCGAACCTCGGAAGGACGTAATTGGCGCGCTGACCTTTCAGGAGCGTGACGATACCGCTTTGGCCTCGGTCTCGGCCCGTTTGGGTCAGGAGGAGGCGCTGAAAGCAAAGTTGGAAAGCCTGTGCTCTGTCGCAATCCCCGCGCCTGGATGCAGCGAACAGGGCAATGCCAACAGTTTGCTCTGGCTTGGTGCAGATCAATATTTGTGGGAAGAGGCGTATACCGGTCCATTGGTTTTGGCCCGTCGCCTTGCGGATGAGCTGACAGGCATCGCGTCAGTTACGGATCAGACGGATGCCTTCGTTCGGATTGACGTGTCCGGACAAGGTGTTGTCGACCTGTTCCAACGCCTTACCGTCCTTGATGTTGAGCAGATGTCGACCGGGGCGTTCACCCGTACCGCAATTCACCATGTGGGATGCCTGCTGCGCTGCAATCAGGCGGGGACGGCCTTTTCTGTCTATGCACCGCGCAGCTACGCGGTCTCAGCTCACCATGCGTTGACAGAAGTATCAAAGGGCTTGTGAGGTTAGGGCGCTGGGATCCTGAGGTTTTTCTGGCGCGTATTTCAGCGCGGCACAGCCCGACAAGGAAAAACTCTCCGGGTTGGAGACGCTGAATGTGTCATGTGTCACTAGCTTGCCCGAGGCCAGCATAGGCTGAACAAGACGCGTCCATCCCAGAGCCAGACCGGCGGCTTCGGTCAGTTCCAAACTTTGGTGTGTTCCAATCTCATTTGGTTTCGCTAACACTAAGGTGTGTGAATGTGTTGGTCGCTTCGCTCGGCGTAAGCGTCGGTTTTTTGAATGACCTGTTTCCCTCTCGTTAATAGGGTCTTCCAATCGAAACACGCAAAAACTCTTGCGACTTTGTGCCTTGGTCCGGCGGTTTTTTTGCCTGCCCCCAGTGACCGGAAGTATCGCAAGTGGTGAAAAAAGCGGGAGGGAACCAACGGTACGCCATGCCGGGAGACGTGGTGAAATTACCGTAGCTCAAACCAGAAAGGGCAGAGCCCGTACATGGTGCGGTTGGTGCAACTAAGCGTTTCGCTCTGTGCCCCGCCGCCTCTCAGATCAGTTTCGCACACCAAAAAAAACGGCATATGCAAGGAGGAGCAAGCAACATGTCGATACCTGAACCCTTTACGGACGTTGAGATAGAAACGGCGAATGCCGGTTTCTATGAAAATTACAGCGTCCCGATTGCCCTGCTCAGCAAGGCGATCATGGTCGGCCTGGTTTTGTGGGCCTTGGTTTTCCCTGCTAATGCAAACAGCACTCTGGGCAGTTTGAATGGAAAGCTGCTTGAAATTTTCAACAGCTTCTATGTCGTCATTGTAGGCCTGTTTTTCTTTTTCCTCGCCATCGTCGCAATCATTCCGGCAACGGGGCGTCGGATTATGGGAACGCCAGGTGAAAAACCCGAGTTTTCAAACTTTTCCTGGTTTTCCATGATGTTTGGCGCAGGTCTGGGCGTGGGGCTAATGGTATTTGCCACGGCTGAACCTCTCGGGCTATGGGGGTCGAACCCGGTGGTGGTATCCGGCGCTATCGAAGGAAACTCGCCCGAAGCTCTGCAATCGGCCTACCGCTTCACGTACCTGCACTATGGCTTTCATGCCTGGGCAATCTACGTCGTGACCGGCTTGTCGCTGGCCTATTACGCTTACACCCGTGATATGCCACTGACTATTCGCTCGGCCCTGACCCCGCTGTTTGGTCGTTTCGTCAACGGCTTTTTCGGCCATGTCGTCGATGTTCTGGGCGTTGTTGCAACGATCCTTGGTGTGTCCGTCACCATTGGATACGGCGTCAGCCAATTCATTGACGGTCTGTACGCCATCACTGGTATGGATTGGATCATGGACCTGAGCGGTGAGGTGCCAACCCCCAGCAAAGTGGGACTGATCACAGGGCTTGTCGTGATTATGACACTATCAATCCTGTCTGCTGTGTCGGGCGTTGGTCGAGGCGTCAAATACCTGTCAAACCTGAACCTTGTTCTCTCGGTCATCCTGCTGGGTACGTTCATCGTTTTTGGCTCGTTCGTTTTCGCCATGACCACCTACGGGACAGCGATGGTCGATTACATCCTGCACTTCCTGTCGCTTAGCTTTAACGCGTATGGCCCGCTGTCCGCGGAAGCCTTTGCAGCGGCTTTGCCTGCTGAAGCGCAAGCTCACGCAAACGACCTCATGGGGGGTGCGACCAACGCTTGGGGCAGCTTTGACGGCTTCAAAAGCGGCTTGGAAGGCGCTGCCGCACAGTTGGACGAAGCGACTCTTGCGGCGGCATATGCTGCTGGTGAACAAGGCCGTCAGTTCGGCTGGCAGGCTGGTTGGACCACGTTCTACTGGGCCTGGTGGATCGCGTTCTCGCCCTTTGTGGGTCTGTTCCTTGCGCGCATCTCCAAAGGCCGGTCCGTGCGTGAGTTTATCCTGGGTTGTGTGTTCGCCCCTGCGCTTGTCTGCTTTGCCTGGATGACTGTTCTGGGTGGTACGGCAATTGATCTTGAACTGGCTGGCGCGGCCGAAGGTGCGATCATTGGCGCTTCGAACACCAACAAACTGTTCGTGACGCTGTCTTACATGATCGACGGGGGGCTTCTGTCGATGCTGAACGTGATGTGCGTGATCCTGATCCTGAC
The DNA here is from genome assembly GCF_059613205.1 of Ruegeria sp. BHSB064. NCBI lineage: Bacteria > Pseudomonadati > Pseudomonadota > Alphaproteobacteria > Rhodobacterales > Roseobacteraceae > Ruegeria > Ruegeria sp. BHSB064. The sequence goes on along the minus strand of NZ_JBXWSB010000123.1, from coordinate 9,138 downwards.
CTTTCTGGTCACTTCAGCTGACTCAGGCATTTTGGTGATGAACACCATCATGTCCGGTGGCAGCCAGGAAACCGGCGTCAAGCATCGGATTATCTGGGGCGTGATCCTCACAGCTGTGATCGGCGCGCTTATTTTGGCAGCTGGTGCGAACAACCCACTGGACGCATTGCGCAATGCCATGATCATCGGCGCGCTACCGTTTACAATGGTTATGGGTCTGATGTGCCTTGCATTGGGTAAAGCCCTGTTCCGTGACAGCCAGCGTGACAAACACGGATCAGTGAGCACGCAGGCGGCTGAATAGTCACGCCTCTTTCTAAAGATTAGTCAGGCCGTCCAAACGGGCGGCCTGATTTTTTGAAATAACGAAGGCGATAAGTTTTCAGCCTGGCATGAAAAAAGCCCCGGCAGAACCGAGGCCTTTCGGGTTTTGGTACAAAAACTTACATGCAGGCTTCGACCGCGCGTTTGGTCATAACGGACACAAGATGCGCGCGATACGTTTTACTACCGTGCAAGTCCGAGATCATGTTGGCTGGATTGATCCGAAGATCCATCAACGCGTCGGGACGGAATTCCTTGTTCAACGCGTCTTCGGCCTCGGACCAACGGAATACGCCATCCTCACTCGCGCCAGTGACAGCCACCCGCACGCCATCCGCAAACCGGGCAAGGTAAACGCCGACCAACGCGAAGCGTGACGCGGGTTGCAGGAACTTTTGATAGCTTGCAGCCTGTGGCACGGGGAACCGGACCGAGGTGATGATTTCACCTTCTTCAAGTGCGGTGCTGAACATGCCCTCAAAGAACGCGTCCGCCGCAATTTGGCGTGTGTTGGTCACAATGGTTGCCGCAGACCCAAGAACCCCGGCCGGATAACAGGCCGCCGGATCGTTGTTGGCCACCGAGCCGCCGATGGTACCGCGGTTACGCACTGCAGGATCACCGATCTGCCCGGCCAACGCTGCAAGCGCGGGATAAGTCCCCGCAGCCTCGCGCGCCACAGTGGCGTGTGTTGTTGCCCCACCGATCGAGACGGATCCATCATCTTCAACGCAGACGCCCTGCATCTCGGCAATGCCACTTATCGACACCAGCTTGGACGGCGCGGCAAGCCGCTGTTTCAGCGTCGGGATCAGGGTCTGCCCACCTCCCAACGCCTGCGCGTCCTCAGCCCCCAACGCAGCCACGGCGTCGGCAATGGTCGAGGGTTTTTCAAACTCGAAATTGTACATTTCGTTTTCCTTTCCGAAAGGCGCTCTTTGGCCTTCATCTTTTTGGAAATACTCCGGGGAGCGCGAGGGGCTGGCCCCTCGCACCCTAACACCTCAGCTGTTCATCGCCGACCAGACGCGCGACGGGCTCATCGGCATGTCGATGTGATCCACCGCCTTGCCGCCCGAGTTCAACGCATCCAGAACCGCATTGACCACTGCAGGCGGCGAGCCAATTGCACCAGCTTCACCACAACCCTTCACACCAAGTGGATTGTGCGTACAGGGCGTCTGGCTGGAATGGTCGACACCATAAAACGGTACATCATCCGCGCGTGGCATCGCGTAGTCCATGTAAGACGCGCTCAACAATTGGCCGTTCTCGTCATAGGCGCAATTCTCAAGCAGCGCCTGACCGATGCCTTGGCCGATGCCTCCATGCACCTGACCGTCAACAATCATCGGATTGATGATGTTACCGAAGTCGTCGGCTGCCGTGAACTTTTCGATGCTGACCTGACCGGTGTCCGGATCAACTTCGACCTCACAGGCATAAGCACCAGCCGGAAAGGTGAAATTGGCCGGATCATAGAAAGCAGTTTCTTCCAGTCCTGGTTCGACTTCCAGCGGGAAGTTATGCGGGACGTACGCTGTCAGGGTCACGTCACCCCAGGCCACCGATTTGTCGGTGCCAGCCACACTGAATTGACCGTCTTTCAGCTCGATATCGGCCTCGGACGCTTCCAGCAGGTGCGCGGCGATCTTTTTGGCTTTTTCGATCACCTTCTCAGTTGCCTTGACCATGGCTGAGCCGCAGACAGCCAACGAACGTGAACCGTACGTGCCCATGCCAAAAGGAATCTTTGATGTGTCGCCGTGTACGATTTCTACCATCGATTCATCAATGCCGATCATGTCGGCCACAACCTGCGGGAAGGCCGTCTCGTGCCCTTGTCCGTGGCTATGTGCACCGACCATGACGCTGATTGAGCCTGTGGCGTTCACGCGAACGGTGGCTGCATCATAAAGACCCGCACGGGCCCCTAGCATCCCAACAATGTTGGATGGGGCAATGCCACACGCTTCGATGTAGCAGTTGATGCCCAAGCCGCGCAGCTTGCCGTTGGCTTCGCTTTGCGAGCGACGCGCGGCAAATCCTGACAGATCAGCGGCGGCTTCAAGCTTGTCCATCGTTCCGTTGTAGTCCCCGGTGTCATAGGTCAGCGCCACAGGCGTGTCATAGGGGAACTGAGTGATGAAGTTCTGCCGGCGCAGCGCTATTGGGGCGACGCCCAACTCTCGCGCGGCCTTATCCACTACGCGCTCCAACTGGAACGTCGCTTCGGGGCGACCTGCACCACGATAGGCATCCACGGGCACTGTGTTGGTGAACATTGCTTTCACATTCACCTGAATGACCGGCGTCTTGTAGTTGCCCGCCATCAGCGTCCCATGCAGCCAGGTGGGAACCGAGCTGGAGAAGGTCGACAGATACGCACCCAAATTGGCAAAGGTGTTGGTACGCAGACCGATGAAATTGTTATCTGCATCCAGCGCCAGTTCGATAGTGCTGACATGGTCACGGCCATGGGCGTCCGACATGAACGCTTCGGACCGGCTGGAGGTCCATTTGACCGGACGACCACAGGCCTTGGCAGCAAAAGTGCAGAACGCTTCTTCCGCATAATGGAAGATTTTGGTGCCAAACCCACCGCCCACATCTGGGGCCACAACGCGCACTTTGTGTTCGGGCAAGCCCAGAACAAAAGCGCACATCAACAAGCGGATCACATGCGGGTTTTGCGACGTGGTATAAAGCGTATACTCGTCCGTTCCACGCTTGTATTCACCGACGGCGACACGCGGTTCCATCGGGTTGGCGACCAGACGGTTGTTGACCAGATCCAGCGTCGTCACATGCGCGGCATTGGCAAAGACTTCGTCGACCTTGGCATCGTCAGTTTCACCCAACTGCCAATCGTAGCAGATGTTGTTTTTCAGATCGTCATGAACCAGCGTCGCGCCATCCTGCGCAGCGGCCTTCATGTCGATCACAGCGGGCAGTTCTTCGATGTCCAGATCGATAGCTTCGGCAGCGTCGCGCGCCTGCTCAAGGCTGTCGGCCACAACTGCGGCGATCGGATCGCCCACATGGCGCACTTTGCCTTGTGCCAGAATGGGGTGCGGAGGCTCTTGCATGGGTGCGCCGTGCTTGTCGGTCACTTCCCAACCGCAGGGCATCCCACCAACGCCTTCGAAATCCTTGCCGGTGAATACCTTGACCACACCGGGCATGGCTTCGGCGGCAGAGGTGTCTATTGATTTGATCCGACCATGCGCAATGTCGGACCGCAGGAAATGTACATAGGCTTGACCATGCACGTTGATATCGTCGGTATAGTTACCTGCTCCGGTCAGAAAGCGCACGTCCTCACGCCGCTTGGAACTGGCTCCGATGCCACTGTCTTTGGGCATTGCTTGTTCTCCTCCCTTAAAACTTGAACGGCGGAGGTGTCAGTCACTCCCGCCACTTCTGACCGTGCTTTTTCTTGCCGACTGAGCGACAAGGAGAGCCAAGGTCAAAACGATCAACTTGCCCAAAAGCAACCAAGATTGCAGGTGATGTGGAACTGGATCTATCCACACCACAACCAAGGTCCAACCCCGCATAAACAGTACACTAATCACTGCGATAGCGACGTAAGGGAAGATGATCTTCATTCGCTTCATGTTATTCGGCGGCGATGCTGGAAACGTCCTGACCGGATGCGGCCATGATCGCTTTGACAATGTTATGGTAGCCGGTGCAGCGGCACAGGTTGCCTTCCAGATATTTCCGGATTTCAGCCTCGGTGGGACGCGGATTGTCCTTCAGCAGCGCCGCCGCGCTCATCACCATCCCCGGAGTGCAGAACCCGCACTGAAGACCATGATGGTCCTGAAACGCCTGCTGGATCACATTCAACGATCCATCCGCATTGGCCTGACCTTCGATCGTGCCCACGTCGGCCCCGTCGGCTTCAGCCGCCAGCATGTTGCAAGACTTCACGGCCTCGCCGTTCACATGCACCACGCAGGCGCCGCATTGCGCGGTGTCACAACCCACATGTGTTCCGGTCAAAGACAGATGCTCGCGCAGAAAACCGGACAGCAAAGTCCGCCCTTCGACTTCTCCGCTTACGGCTTTGCCGTTCACGGTCATTGAAATCTTCATGAATTTCTCCTCCCTGAATTCCTTGGGTTCAATCGCCCAACACGCGTTTGAACCAGCCTTTCTTTTCTTCCTTTTCCTCACCGTCATCCGAAGTTTCCACCTCGGGCGTTGGTTGAGGTTCGACTGCGTTCTGAAAATTCTCAAAGAACTGGTCAGCCAGTTTTCTGGCAACGCCGTCGATGACCCGTCCTCCCAACTGGGCCAGCTTTCCGCCAACACGCGCGTCGACATTGTATGTCAGCAAAGTACCTTCGGGGGCGTCTGCCAGACTGACCTCTGCAGACCCTTTGGCGAACCCTGCCGCTCCGCCCTTACCTTCACCCGAGAGCTTCACGCTTTCAAGCGCCACGAGATCAGAAAGGGTAACGGCCCCTTTGAAGGTCGCTTTAACAGGTCCCACTTTCTGCACGACTGTCGCTTCGAAACCTTCTTCAACCGAGCCTGTCATTTCCTGACACCCTGGCACACAGTCCTTCAGAACGTCTGCCGACAAAAGCGCATCCCAGACCTTGGATCGTGGCGCGGCTATGACACGGCTGTCACTGAGTTCCATTTAACGTCTCCGAACTTTTTGTGTTACGCTACGCGGTGTTGGCTGCCCTGACTATAAGACCTTGGGCGTAGTCACGGCTGTGCGCGGGGGCAATGTTGACCACTCTGACGCCCCATTGCGCCGTAGGCAACGCATTTGTCATCTACGACCTTCGCCCAGTAGGGGTGGTTTTCATTGAGTGTTAGGATTGTTTAGGCTGGAGCCAACCCGATTACAAAAGGCGATACCAAATGCTTGCCGATTCCGCCCGCCGGGCAGATTTCAAGAACGTACTGATTATTGATGACCATCCCCTGTTCTGCGACGCGCTTTCGATGACGTTGCAAACTGTTGCGCAGATCGGCGACATCCACACAGCAGACAGGCTGGAAGGGGCCATGGACCTACTGGCGCAGGGGTTGAAGCCGGATGCCGTCATGCTTGACCTTAACCTGCCGGACGTGGATGGGCTGGACGGGCTGGTCCGCCTGAAGGCGGCCGCGAGTGTTCCCGTTATTGTCGTTTCTTCGCTGACGGACAGCCGGGTCGTCAGTCAGGTGATACAGGCCGGGGCGTCCGGCTATGTGCCCAAACACAGTCAACGCGATGTGTTCCGCACCGCAATCGAGACCGTGCAATCCGGCAACATCTTTGTGCCCGAAGGTTGCGTGCTGATCGAAACGGAAGACGACGATGAACACAGCGATGCGGTCAACCGGCTGGCGACGCTGACAAATCAGCAATCGCGTATTCTGCAACTGATCTGCGAAGGTAAGCTGAACAAGCAAATCGCTTATGACCTATCGATCGCGGAAACCACGGTTAAGGCACATGTGACTGCTATTATGCGGAAATTGGGTGTGCAGAGCCGCACTCAGGCGGTTCTGATTGCCAAGAAAGCGTCCTTTGCCAGTGTCTTGCAAGAGCAGGGCTAAGCGTCATAGTCTCGGCCCATCGTCGCGCTTTGAGGGAGGAGGCACGATGGACCAAGCTTTCGGGCGGGCAGAAGCCCCGGCCCGTGCGCCAGGCATCGTCAGAACGGCTTTCGTCCAACACGACAGCACTCAGGCAGTCACAACGCTTGAACGTAATCTGGGTGGCGGGCCTTTTGCGCTCGTCATTCTTTTCGTGAGCTCAAATGCGGATGCGTCTGCCGTCATATCAGAGGCTGAGGAAGTTTTTGCCCCAACACCCGTCGTGGGTTGCACCACCGCCGGAGAGCTGGCCGATGATGGCTATAGTGAAGGCAAGATCGTCGCAATTGCCATGCCAAAGAGCCACTTTGAAACCCGCACGGTCCTGGTTCCCGACCTGGACAATTTCGATGCAGAGAACATCATCAACAAGATGATCAACAACCGTCATTCCATGATGGAGTCCTCGCCCGACTGGCCCCATGAGTTCACATTCCTGATGATTGACGGATTGTCGACCAAAGAGGATGCACTGACTTCTGAGCTTGCCGTTGGCTTGGGGCCTGTGCCTCTGTTTGGTGGTTCAGCCGGTGATGGCACGCGTTTCGGGCAAACTTACGTGCTGCATGAGGGCCGCGCGCGCAGCAATGCTGCGATTCTAACCCAGGTCCGCACGCGCTGTCCGATCAGGGTGTTCAAAACCGATCACCTTGTTCCAGCCCAGCGGCGTATGGTGGTAACCAAAGCGGATCCGGCCAAGCGGATTGTGCAAGAGATCAACGCAGAACCAGCCGCGCGCGAATATGCACGCATACTAGGGAAAGACCCAGAGCAACTGACAACCTTTACTTTTGCCGCCCATCCTGTGGTCGTACAAATCGGTGGCCAGCACCATGTACGCGCAATTCAGCAGGTGGCTGGTAATGGGGATTTGGTATTTTTCTCGGCCATCGATGAAGGTCTCGTTCTGACGCTGGCAGAGCCACGGGACATGGTTGAACATCTGGAGGAGGAAATCGGGGCACTTTCCGAAAGGCGACAACCCGACACGATCCTGGGCTGTGACTGTATCCTGCGCCGATTGGAAGCGCAGGAAAAACAGAAAACGCGAGACATCTCGGACATTCTGGCGCGCAATCATGTGTTTGGGTTCTCGACCTATGGCGAACAATACAATTCGATCCACGTAAACCAGACACTTACAGGCGTCGCGATCTATCCGCCCGAGAATGAGTAGCCCATGATCGAGCATCTCACGGATCCCTCAGATTCCATAGAACGTCAGAACGAGAAGCTGCGCAAAATCGTCGAGGCGTTGATGCGGCGCGTCGAAGAGTCCACCGATGCGTCCGGGGCCGCTTATGCGCAGTTCCAACGCGCCGCCGTTCTGGAACAAGAGGTCCGCGCCCGAACAGACGATCTTGAGCGCGCGCTTGAACTGTTGAACGACTCCAACGCGAGGTTGGCGCAAGCCAACAAGGAAACCGAGGCTGCGCGGGCCGACCTCGCCAATGCAATCGAAACGGTGCAGGAAGGGTTTGCCCTTTTCAATCGGGATGAGCAGCTGGTGCTTTGCAACAGCCGTTTCGGGTCGCATATGCCTGACATTCAAAAGCAGCTGAACCCGGGGCTCGGCTTTGCTGACTATGTCCAGTTGTTAAGTCAGTCCAAATTTTTGTCGTTGCCGGATGGGGTTACCCCAGATGATTGGGGTCAAGCCCGTTTGGACCGACACAGCGAAGATCATGTGGTCTTCAACGTCCGATTGGTTGGCAATCGCTGGGTGCAGGTGTCCGAACACCGCACCCCGGATGGTGGCACTGTGATCCTGCAAACCGATGTGACCGACATTATGCGCATCGAACGGCAGGAGAGGGACCGGATTCTGGATGACAAGGCCAGGCTGATCCGGGCTACTTTGGAGCACATCGAGCAGGGCGTTTGCATTTTTGACAACAAACACCGCCTGATCGGCTGGAACAATCGTGCCAGCGAGTTGCTGGCCATTCCAATCACCCAGTTTCAGATGGGAACACGTTTTGACACGCTGTCTCAACGCCTTAGCGCAAACATTTCGTTTCAAAAGGGAATAAATGAACAGGATTTGCTGAATTGGGTTCGCCGAAGAGCTTCACGACGCCCCCTGCAGTTTCAGATGCATCGGGGACGTTCCAAAATCCTGTCTGTTTTTGCTCAGGAAATGCCGGACCGAGGATTTGTGATCTCGTTCACCGACGTGACGGCGGAACGAAAATCAGCGGAAGCGCTTTATGAGGCAAAGGAACTGCTGGAACAGCGCGTGGCGTCGCGCACGATGGAGCTCGCTGATGCACTAAACGAAGCAGAACGAGCAAACGCTTCAAAGTCGCGATTTGTGGCGGCCGCCAGCCACGATTTACTGCAACCTTTGTCAGCAGCAAAACTCTACGTTGCTTCACTGGGCAGTGGATTGAACCAAGCGGATGCTCAGACGGTTGCCGCAAAAGCAGAAAGCGCGTTGAACAGCGTGGAACACATTCTCGAGGCTTTGCTGGATATCTCGAAACTGGATTCGGGACGGGCCCGTGTTCATCTGTCGCCTGTTTCACTGGGGCAGATGTTGTCTCAGATCGAAGATGCCTTTCGCCCGATTGCGCAGGCCAAGGGGTTGGATTTGCGTTTTGTAGACACAAGCGCCGTTGTTACCAGCGATGCCAGCTATTTGCGACGCATTCTGCAAAACCTGTTGTCGAATGCGATCCGTTATACAGAAACGGGAAAGGTACTGGTCGGCGTCAGGCGGCGCAAAAAAACTGTGTCCCTTGAAGTTTGGGATACTGGTATTGGAATCGCGCCCGATCACAGAGACACCGTTTTTCAGGAATTCCAGCGTTTACATTCAGATGCCAGTGCGGCGGAAGGTATGGGGTTGGGTCTTGCGATTGTCGAAAGGGCCTGCGGTTTGTTGCATCACCCGATCAACTTGCGGTCAGAGGTTGGGAAAGGCACGGGTTTTTCGGTTGAAATCCCATTGGCAAAAACAAAACCGGCGGTGGCGCGCATTCCATCTGCCCGCCAAACATCAAACCCCAGGTTGCCTTGCAACACCGTTACTTTGTTGATTGAAAATGACGAGAACTTGCGCAGTGCATTGCGTATGACCATCGAGTCCTGGGGCGTCGAGGTTCTGGAAGCCGAAAGTGGTGAGGGTGCAGTCCAACTTTTGCACGAAATAGGCATCCTGCCCGATGTCATTGTCGCAGACTATCAGTTGAACAACGATGA
>NZ_JBXWSB010000122.1:0-13187 GCF_059613205.1 Ruegeria sp. BHSB064 | reverse complement strand
GTTGTCGGTCGAAACAACGGCGCAAGCCGTTCTCAAGGCGTCGCTACACAATCAGATGTTCATTATGGAAGCCTGACCGCTAGATTTTGACGCTATCCCGCGTCAGTTTACCCTAGGTAAGGAAATCACTACTTTTCAAATCCGGCGTAAAAGTTGCAAAGTGAGAGTGTTCCGTGAGTGGTGGCTTTAGCCAGGGAACATTCGGTTGGATCTTTGCAATTTCAGAGCTCTCCAGCCACTCTGACGAGGGGGCGCCTATTTGTCCGCGTACCTGTGTCGGAATTTTGGGGGGCCCCGACCATCCCCATCAAGCGGGGCCCTCCATTTCATCCTCAGACGACAGACAAGCACCGTTCAAAGCGAGTTAATTTGCGCGAACAAAAAAGGGCTACGCACAGCGTAACCCTTTCGTTTTGCAGAGATAAGGCCCCAAGCGGAGCCTTACCCAGTAACGTGCTTAGCCTTGAGCGGCCTTGGCAACCTCGGCTGCGAAGTCTTCTTTTTCGACCACGATGCCTTCACCAACTTCCAGACGGATAAAGCCGGTGATGGTTGCGCCCGCTTCTTTGGCCGCTGCTTCGACGGTCAGGTCAGGGTTCACAACGAACTGCTGGTTCAGCAGAGTCGATTCGGCGACGAATTTCTTCATACGGCCTTCGATCATCTTCTCGATCACCTGCTCCGGCTTGCCGGATTCGCGGGCGATGTCCATCTGAACCTGCTTTTCTTTTTCGACAACAGCCGGGTCCATGTCGGCCTCGGACAGAGCTGCCGGGTTCACAGCCGCGATGTGCATCGCAACCTGCTTGCCGATGGCTTCGTCGCCACCCGACAGCGCAACCAGAACGCCGATTTTGCCCATGCCGTTGGTGGCCGCGTTGTGGACGTAGGACACAACAGTGTCGCCCGACAGTTTCGCCATGCGACGCACTGACATGTTCTCACCAATGGTGGCGATCTTGTCGGTCAGGGTGTCGGCAACGTTCTTGCCGCCCAGATCAGCGGCCAGCAGAGCTTCGACATTGTCGACGCCTTCAGCCGCGTATGCAATCTTGCCAACCATTTCCTGGAACTCAGCGTTTTTCGCAACGAAGTCGGTTTCCGAGTTCACTTCGACAGCAACACCGTTGCCACCGTTCACGTGAACTGCAACCAGACCTTCAGCCGCGGTACGGCCGGATTTCTTGGCCGCTTTGGCCAGGCCCTTGGTGCGCAGCCAGTCGACGGCTTCGTCCATGTTGCCGCCGGTTTCAGTCAGCGCTTTCTTTGCGTCCATCATGCCTGCGCCGGTCTGGTCGCGCAGTTCTTTCACCATTGCTGCTGTGATTGCCATCTTTTGGCTCTCCTCAATTCAAACGGAATTGGGGCAGGTCTACCCTGCCCCATATGTCAATTACGTGACGGGCAGCTTACGCTTCGGCAGGAGTTTCTGCTTCGGCAGGCGCTTCTTCTGCAACGGCTTCTTCAACCGGTGCTTCTTCGAATGCACCCAGGTCAACGCCTGCAGCACCCATCTGAGCGGTCATGCCGTCCAGAGCGGCACGTGCAGCCAGGTCGCAGTACAGCGAGATTGCGCGCGCTGCGTCGTCGTTGCCGGGGATGATGTAGTCAACACCATCGGGCGAGCAGTTGGTGTCGACAACAGCCACAACCGGGATACCCAGTTTGTTGGCCTCGGCGATGGCCAGTGCTTCTTTTTTGACGTCGATGACGAACAGCAGGTCAGGAACGCCGCCCATCTCGCGGATACCGCCAAGCGACGCTTGCAGCTTGGCCTGGTCACGCTCCATGCCCAGACGCTCTTTCTTGGTCAGGCCCTCTGCGCCCGATACCATCGCTTCGTCGATCTGGTTCAGACGATTGATCGACTGAGAAACGGTTTTCCAGTTGGTCAGCGTGCCGCCCAGCCAGCGGTGGTTCATGTAGTACTGAGCCGACTTTTCAGCCGCTTCAGCGATCGGACCAGCGGCCTGACGCTTGGTGCCAACGAACAGAACACGGCCACCTTTGGCAACGGTGTCGCGAACGGCCTGAAGAGCCTGATCCAGCATCGGAACGGTCTGGGTCAGGTCCATGATGTGGATGCCATTGCGCGAGCCGTAGATGAACGGGCCCATGCGGGGATTCCAACGCTGTGTCTGGTGACCAAAGTGAACGCCAGCTTCCAGCAGCTGACGCATGGTGAACTCGGGAAGAGCCATGCTATTTTCCTTTTCCGGTTTACGCCTGGGCGGGGGTGAAAGAAGCGGATGCTCCAACCGGCGGTCTTGATGAGGATGTCTCCCTCAAAAAGCCCAAACCCCGCCTGCGGGTTTGAATGGCGCGCGTATACGGCAGGTTTTGATGCAGTGCAAGGGCCAATCGCCCTTATTTTTCAAGCAAAGCCAATGCATGGGCGTGCCTGACCGCCTCTTCGCAATGAGCCGCAAGTGTCTTTCGGTTTTCAAAGTCACTGACCTTTGCCGGAGCGTGATAAATCAGCTCAACTGATCCCTGTCTGCGCGCGCCGAGCGTCTTGAGAAGATGCGGGCCGAACTCCATATCGCCCCACCAGCCATAAAACCGTTTGGGCTGCCCTTTGGGCGCATGAAAGACGACGGAAACCGGTTGGATATACATGAAATCGCGCAACTCATCTGCGAAGAACGCAGCGAAAAGCGTTGTTTTGAATGGTAAAACACGCAATCCATCCGTCGAAGTGCCTTCGGGAAAGAACAACAGCTTGTGGCCCGCTTTCAGGCGCGTCTCGAACAGTTTGGTCTGTTCTTTGGCTTTTGCACGGTCCCGTTGGATGAACACGGTTCCGGTTGCACGCGCCAGCCATCCGATTCCGGGCCATTTTGCAACTTCGGCCTTTGAGACAAAATAGACCCTCTTACGCGCGTTCAGGGCGAAAATGTCCAGCCACGAGGTGTGGTTGGCCACCACTGCCCCCTGCTCTTTCATCAACACGCCCGAGGTTCGGAATCCCATGCCAAGAATGCGAAATGCGTTCCGGCACACAAATTGCGTGATGAAGGGCGTGACGGGTCTGCGCACCCCGCACAACGGATACTCAACCATTCGCACGGCCAAAAGCACGATCAATCCGCCAAAGACCAGCAGGGCCAGGGGCAGCCCTCGAAGGATGACCAGCAGCCACCCGATCACCCCAAGATCGATCGGATCGGGTTCATCCTCACTGTTCCAAAGCGGATCGTTCACAGATGTCAGGCCCCGCTGTAAATACGGCGCTGCCGGTCGTTCATACGCGCGGTGTCGAGGATCAGGCACACATCGGTGGTGTTGAACTTATGATCGATAAACGCGCCTTCACCCACGAAACCGCCAAGTCGCAGGTAGGCTTTGATCAATGCGGGCACTTGAACCATGGCCGCACGCCGATCCAACGCGTCCTTAGCGACCAGATCCATGGGTTGAAACACCTCAGGCTGCGCCCGCACCCGAAGATCTTCCGGCGCCAGATGGTTGTGATGCAACATCGACAAAGGTTGCGCCAATGCACTGACATCCGTGCCGTGAAAGCTTGCGACCCCGAACAGCACCTCGATCTCACGTTCAGTGACATAGGCCGCCAGCCCGTTCCAAAGATGATACATCGCGGTGCCGCCGCGGTAATCGGGATGCACGCAGGACCGACCAAGCTCCAACAGCTTGCGGCCACTGTTTTTCAACACCGTCAGATCATATTCATCTTCTGAATAGAATTGGCCCACTTCTGCTGCACGTTCACCCGGCAACATCCTGTAAACGCCAATAATTTCACCCGTGCTGTCATCATAAGCCAACATGTGATCGAAATAGGGGTCAAACCGGTCTCTCTCTAACCCCGCCTCGTGATCCACCAAATCGCCACCACCACCGAGTTCACGCACAAAGACGTCATAACGCAGACGTTGCGCAGCCTGCAGCTCTGCGTCGGTCTCGGCCAGTTTGACGGTGAAGGATGGGCCTGTATCCGGCATTTGGGGTGTGTCCGTTTTTCTTTTCGCCGCTGATACCTCAGTTGATCAACCGAAGGCAACAACAGGAGGTTTGACCAGTGTTGTTAACCTTTCTTAAACCAGTTTCACGGATCAAAGACCGGCATTAGGGCGATGCGCGTTCCGTCGATTACCACTTTCCCCTGCTCGCGAAAGTTCACGGTGATCTTGCCTGCGATGTTGGATTGAACCTGTCCAACACCCCATTCGGGAAAATCCGGGTGGCGGACAAACATGCCCGGTGCAAGAATGGCATTCATGTCTGTCATGCGGCGCTCCTGGATCCGGTGGCAGATACAGCAGGAGGTACGCATGGGCGCGACGGACGTCAACCTGGCCGAGTTGATCGGCTCTCGGATCTGCCATGATCTGATCAGCCCGATCGGGGCCATCACCAACGGGCTTGAGCTGTTGGATATGGTCGGCGCGGTACAAGGCCCCGAGATGGAGCTGATCTCGGGCAGTGTGGGCAGTGCGGGCGCGCGCATTCGCTTTTTCCGCGTGGCCTTCGGGTCGGCAAGCGACCAACCGCTTGGGCGCGCCGAAATCACCGAACTGCTGAATGACGTCGAACGTGCCGGGCGTGTACGGGTCAACTGGAACCTGACCGAGCCTGTGCCACGCAATCAGGTCAAACTGGCTTTTTTGGCGCTCATGTGCTGCGAAAGCGCGATGCCATTGGGGGGCACCGTTGACATCACAAGTCAGCGCGCGAACTGGATTGTGACCGGATCGGCAGACAAGCTGAACGTGGACAGCGAGTTGTGGAAACACGTGGTCACAGGGCGTTTTCCGAACAAACTGACCCCCGCGCAGGTACAGTTTGCGTTGCTGCCTGAAACAGCCAAGACGATGGGGCGTCGCGTCGCGGCAGACACCACCGCAACACGCGTTTCACTCAGGTTTTAAGCGCGGACCGTGCCGTCCCCACGGACCAGATACTTGAAACTGGTCAGTTGCGCCGCGCCCACTGGACCACGCGCGTGCATCTTGCCCGTGGCGATCCCGATCTCTGCGCCCATTCCAAACTCACCACCGTCCGCGAACTGGGTCGAGGCGTTGTGCATCAGGATGGCACTGTCGAGGCGTTCAAAGAACCGGGCTGCAGCCGCATCGTCTTCGGTCATGATGCAATCGGTGTGATTAGACCCAAATTGCCGGATATGGGCAATCGCCGCATCAATATCTGCCACGGGTTTGGCTGCAATCACACTATCAAGAAATTCCTTCCCCCAATCTTCTGAAGTCGCAGCCTGCGCACCTTCAACGGCCAAAACGCCTTCGGCATGCACCTCGACACCGGCCGCCAGCAACGCCGAAACAACCTCTCGGCCCAAGGTTTCGGCGATATCCTCATGCACCAACAGGCATTCAGCCGCACCGCAAATTCCGGTTCTACGCGTTTTGGCGTTCAACACCACATCCAGCGTTTTTTGCGGATCGGCAGCTTTGTCGATGTAGATATGAACAATGCCTTCCAGATGAGCGAAGACAGGCACACGAGCCTCACGCTGTACCAGCCCCACCAGCCCTTTTCCGCCACGCGGAACGATAACATCGACGTAATCCGTCAGGGTCAACAACTCCTGCACCGCCGCGCGATCTCGTGTGGGCACCAATTGAATGGCGTCTTCGGGCAGGTCGGCTGCCTTCAACCCCTTGACCAGGCATTGATGAATCGCGGTCGACGAATGAAAGCTCTCAGACCCGCCGCGCAAGATGACGGCGTTGCCAGACTTCAGGCATAAAGCACCGGCATCAGCGGTCACATTAGGACGGCTTTCATAGATCACGCCGATCACACCCAATGGCGTGCGCACGCGCTGAATCTTCAAGCCAGTGGGGCGATCCCACTCGTCCAGAACCTCTCCCACCGGGTCCGCTTGATCCGCCACGGTACGAAGCCCGTCGACCATGCCCTGAACACGGGCTTCATCCAGCATCAGCCGATCCATCATCGCTGGGCTCAAACCCTTTTCACGGCCAAACTCCAGGTCTTTCTGGTTCGCCTCGATGATCTTCGCCCGATCAGCCCAAACTACATCCGCAGCTGCAATCAGCGCAGCCCGCTTGCGTTCAGCGCTGGCAAAGGCAAGATCACGCGAGGCCGCTTTGGCGCGTTTACCAAGATCGGCCATCAGTGCGGGAATATTGTCGAAATCTTTCATGTCGCGTGCCTTTCAGGTCGTCTTATTTGGTGCTTACAGGGCCAGATCATCCCGATGTATCAAGGCTGCACGTCCAGGATAACCCAACGTTGCCTCAATTTCAGAAGACTTGCGCCCTTTGATAGCGTCGGCTTCCTGAGCGGTATATCGGCTTATGCCCTGCGCCAACCAACGTGCTTTGTGGTCAAGAACGGCAACCGGATCGCCGCGTCCAAAGTCCCCGGTCACTTCGACTATTCCCGCCGGAAGCAGACTTTTGCCATTGGTCAAAGCCTGTGCGGCCCCGTCGTCAACGGTGATCTCTCCGCGCGGTTTCATAGCAGAAATCCAACGCTTGCGCGCAGCATGCGGATCAAGTGTTGCCGTAAACCATGTTGAATTTGCGCCGTTTTCCAGCGTTTTCAACGGGTTAAATACCGAACCTTCTGTTATTGCCATCGCGCAACCACCGGCGGTGGCCATTTTGGCGGCCAGCAATTTTGTCTTCATCCCGCCCTTGGACAGACCCGATCCTGCATCACCTGCCATGGCTTCGATCTCAGGCGTGATCCGATCAATAGTCTCGAACCGTGTGGCCGTAGAATCCTCATTCGGGTTGCCCGAATAAAACCCGTCGACATCAGACAACAGGATCAGTTGGTCTGCCCCAACCGTAACAGCAATCTGTGCGGCCAGACGATCATTGTCACCATATCGGATTTCGTCAGTCGCAACCGTATCGTTTTCGTTGACGATCGGAACCACACCAAGACCAAGCAACGTCTCCAGAGTGGCGCGGGAGTTCAGATAGCGGCGGCGGTCCTCGCTGTCTTCCAGCGTCACCAGCACTTGTGCGGTCGTAATCTGATGCGGTGTCAGAGCTTCTTCGTAAGCACGCGCCAAACGGATTTGACCGACCGCTGCTGCAGCCTGCGATTTTTCCAGGGGTAAAGCCGCCACAGGCAGACTCAAAACACCGCGTCCCAATGCAATTGACCCCGAAGAGACCAGAATGACATCTGCCCCCTGCCCTTTGAGCCAAGCAACATCTTGCGCCAGCGAGCGGAGCCATTCAGAACGAAGCAAGCCTGTTTCACGATCTACCAGCAAGGCGGATCCGATTTTAACGACCAGACGTCGCGCTGAAGTCAGGGCTGCCAAGGCTGTGCCTCCTCGGCGGGTCTATGGCGCACGCGATTGTCGTCAATCTGGGTGCGCAACGCACGCAAAACCTCGGTCACACCCAGATGCGCGACGCCTGACATGGTCATGACGGGGCCACCAACCGCCTCTTCCAGTTCGGCCTTTTGCAGCGCCAGTTCCTCACTGTCTAACGCGTCGATCTTGTTCAGAACAGTGATCCGAGGTTTCTCGGCCAACTCACCACCATAGGCTTCAAGCTCGTGAATAATTGTCCGGTAATCTTCTGCAACCGACTCAGAAGTACCGTCAACCAGATGCAGCAGCACAGCGCAGCGTTCGACATGGCCAAGGAACCGGTCCCCGATACCGCGCCCTTCATGCGCACCTTCAATCAGGCCGGGAATGTCGGCAACGACAAATTCAACGTTGTCGACGCCCACGACGCCCAGATTTGGATGCAACGTGGTGAAGGGATAATCCGCAATCTTTGGACGTGCGTTCGACGTGGCTGCCAGAAAAGTAGACTTGCCCGCATTGGGCATTCCCAGCAGCCCCACATCAGCAATCAGTTTAAGCCGCAGCCAGATTGTCCGGTCGATCCCAGCCTGCCCCGGATTGGCGCGGCGTGGTGCCTGATTGGTGGCGGATTTAAAGTGCAGGTTCCCGAAGCCGCCATTGCCGCCCTTGGCCAATAGAACCCGTTGACCAACTTCGGTCAGATCGCAGATGACGGTTTCTTCGTCTTCATCCAGAATTTCGGTACCGACAGGCACGCGCAGAACGATATCGTCGCCGTCCTTGCCGGTCCGCTGCTGACCCCGGCCGGGCTGACCGTTCTTGGCGAAGAAATGCTGTTGATAGCGGAAGTCAATCAGGGTGTTCAGCCCGTCCACAACTTCGGCCCAGACAGACCCGCCTTTGCCGCCGTCCCCGCCATCAGGGCCGCCGAATTCAATGTATTTTTCGCGTCGGAAGCTGACGCAGCCGCTACCTCCGGCCCCGGACCGGATGTAGACCTTTGCAAGATCGAGAAATTTCATGGTCTGTCCCCTACTGCAAAGGCCCCATCGGCCACAAGTCAGAGTTTTTTACTGTAAGTCCAGGTGGGCACATTCGCATCGCGCGCCACCGAATAGCTTTCCGCATCCCCCAGATACTGGAACCCGCAATGGGTCAGCACCCGCGCCGAGGCGGGGTTGTCCTGAAACACACTGGCAAACATGGTCGCGTTCTGCAGAGGGTTGGCATTGACCAACGCTTCAACAGCCAAAGACGCAACGCCCGTGTTCCAATAAATCGGTGCAACCCAATATCCGACCTCAGACTGATTCCGATCCAGTCGTTTCAGAGTTATCAGACCGATCAGTTCCGGGCCGCCGTCCTTGATTGCATCCATCACCCAGACATCTTCGTCCCGGTCTTCTGCCATCGAACGGGTGACAAAAGCCTCGGTCGAGCCGGGTGCCAGCGGGTGCGCAATGCTTGTGGTCATGCGTGCCACGCGCTCATCCCCCGCGTAGTGCTCGATCAGTCCCATATCCGACCGACGCAGCGGGCGCAGATCGAACCGCTCGGTTTCTATGACCGGCTGATTTATTATTGTTTCAAGCTTCATTGGTGTGTTCCTCCTCCGAACAACACAAAAAGGACGGACGCCACCGTAAGCCCGGCCAACGTCCACATTAGATATTTTTCCGCAGGGCGACCTTCAACCGCATGGGCAATTCTATCGCCTGCGAATGTCCAGATCGGGTGCAACACGACCTGGCAGATAAACAAACAAAGAGCGATCGTGAACGTTGCGTCCAAACTGGACGTACCGGCCGCGACAAAACCGGTAAACCCGGCAATGATCATGGCCCAGGCTTTCGGGTTCAGCGGATGCACGATCAGTCCGGCCCAGAAACCCGGTACCGAACCACCTGCCCCGTCACGGGACAGGCGTAAGTTCGCGATCTTCCAAGCCAACCAGCACACATAGCCAGCCGAGGCGTATTTCAGCACTGAGAAGATGACCGGTGCTTGTTCGGCCATCTGCATCAGACCAAAGCCCACCGGCCAGATAATCAACTGCTTGCCCAGTACAACACCCGCAACAAATGGCAGGGCCGCCCGAAACCCATAGCGCGCACCTGTTCCCAACAGGACCATATTGGCCGGTCCCGGCGTGCCGACCTGAGAGGCGGCAAAAATCAGGAAGCTGGTGGTTGCGACGGTCATCGGCTCTTTGGATCACGACTGTGTTAAAACGAAAAAGGGACCGGCATTTTCTGCCGGTCCCCCATGAATTTTTTATTAACCTTCTGGGTCTCGGCTTACTCTGCGGCCTCCGCCACTGGCAGGACCGAAATGAAGGTGCGGTTTTTGAGTCCCTTGTGGAACTTCACGGCGCCATCGGTGGTTGCAAAAATGGTGTGATCTTTGCCCATGCCTACGCCTTCGCCCGGCCAGAACTTGGTACCGCGCTGACGTACGATGATGTTGCCTGCGATGGCTGCCTGGCCACCATACAGTTTCACGCCAAGGCGGCGACCAGCTGAGTCGCGACCGTTACGGGAGGAACCGCCAGCTTTTTTATGTGCCATTCTCTCTCTCCTTAGCCCTGAGCCAGCTCTTTGGCTTGCTCAACCCATTCGGGTTTCACTTTGATGGTGTCGATAGCAGCAATCTGCTCGTCCGACAAGGCGGCCAGAGCGGCAAAGCTCTCGATACCGGCTTCAACCAGCTTTTTGGCAGCGGCAGGGCCGACACCGTTCAGCTTGGTCAGATCGTCAGCGGCAGCAGCAGCGGCGGGTGCCTCTGCTTTGGCTTCAGCTTTCTTGGCAGGCTTTGCAGCAGGTGCCGCTTCGCCAGCCGGAGCCGATCCGGTTGCAGCTTTGATGCCCGACTTGTCAGCGCCCGACGACAGGATGTCGGTGATTTTGACCAGAGTCAGCTTCTGACGGTGGCCAACGGTACGCTTCGAGCTGTGCTTACGACGGCGCTTGACGAATTTGATGACCTTGTCACCTTTGATCTGTTCGATCACTTCGGCCTGTACGCCTGCGCCTTCAACGAAAGGTGCACCAACAACCGGAGCGTCGCCGCCCAGCATCAGAACATCGTTGAATTGAACTTTTTCACCTGCGTCGGCAGCCAGTTTTTCAACGCGGAGCACGTCGCCCGCCTGAACCTTGTACTGCTTGCCGCCAGTCTTGAGGACCGCAAACATGCGTCTTTCCTTTTCATACCCGCGTTCTGTGGTCCCCTTCCGGGTGTTTCTGGCCTAAGCCACCGCGAACAGCGCGCCCTTTTCGGGCTGTGTGACAGACCCTTTCGATGTATCTTAAGGGTCAAATAATAACGAGACCCGGCGCGGATGACCGGCCGGGATGCGCGCTTATCCATAGATTGCAGAAGAAAGTCAACACCAAACCAGCCTCAAAGGTCAGACGCCCTGAGAGCACGGGCAACCGCTTGTCCCAACTGATAGGAAATATCGTTGAACATACGATCAAACCCATCAAACAACGCGTCGTTCAGCGCTTGTCCGGTCTCCGTTCTGGAAAAAGCTATATTCTCTCGCATCTGCGCCTCGTCCAACGGGCGATATGCCAGCAGCAGAAAGGCATAAAGCCACGCTTCGGTGTCTGCTGTCCTGCTGTCCTTCTGCGACAAAAGCTCTGCCAGTAAGTCCTGAGTGTCTGTTCTTGAGTCTATGTCCAGGCCACGAAAGAAGTTGTAATCTGACGTCAAAGAGCCCTGAACGTTCTTCTCAACCAGATTGTTTGCTTCGATATATTCGTCAACCAAAGTAAACCGTGTTGTTGTACGCGCGGTGTCTTCAAGCGCATCGCGCGCCATATCTTCTATTGCCGGATCCGACATTGCCTGACGGGCCGAGTTTTCCAGCGTGACGATGGTTTGACCCAGATCACTCTCAAAAAACACGATGGCCTGATCAAGCTGCGCCTCCGACATGCCGGTCTCAAAAGCTTCAGTCAGGTGGCCCTGCATCCACAGTGGATCGTAGATGTCATTGACCTGAGCTTCGAAATACGCGCCCCCGGAATTGTCCAGCAGTGTTTCATCCAGATTTTTGCGGTGCTCCTGTCCTTCCTGCACCAGAATCGCGATCACGTCCGACAGATGCATCGCCTGCGCAAGCCTGTCGATCTTTTCATTCGCCAGAACGGGTGACACCAACAAGGCAAACACCAAGGACAGTACAATGCACCGCATCAAATATCCTGTGCAGGGTGCAATTCAGCCATCCGCGAGGCAAGTACCTCGAACCGTCGGGCCATGATTTCGAATTGTATGACGTTTAGAAGTTCATAAACTTCCTGCATCAATGGCTGTTCCAGTGCTTCGACATAGGCGTTCACGTCTTCGTCCGAGAAATCCTTGTACGTGTAAGCCGCGCCGGCAAGGCTGGACAATTGAAGGGATTGACGCATCGCGGGCTCGTTTCTCTTCAAAAGCTCGCGCAAGGTTTCTGCATCCATTTGCAACTCGATGACGCCGGATGCGCTGGCCGCCAGCAGGAAGCGAAACTGTATCTCCTGCCATGCCCGAAGCGCTGTGTCGGTCGAATCGATGGCCGCACCCATTCGCTTGAAGCTTTCGACCCTTTGAGACCCTTCTTTGATCAGGTCCGAGATGATCTGCTGGCCTTCAAATTGCTTGGCTTCAGTGTCCGCGTTCATATGAGACGCATTTTCAACTTCGACCAAACGCTGCCCCAGATCGGACGCATAGAACTCAACTGCGTGGGCCAATGCCTCTTCGCTCAGCGTTTCCTCAAGAATGGATACAGCCGTTTGGTGCATGGCCTCGACGTCAAACACCTCATCCGTCAGACGTGCCCAGTCCGAGCCGAACCCGTCAGGGTCGATGCCCAGCATCTGCGGCGCCGACCGAGAACTCAGCGCGATGCTTTCTAGCGCAACATCAAATCCGGTTGTGATCAGAAAAGCCTCGATACGGTCGCGGTTAGACGCCAACAAAGGCGCGGCAGTCAGAACAAACGCCAATAGCGGTGCCAAAAACAGAAAAACAGAACGGTGTGCGGGCTGTGTCATAGTATTCAGAGTAGGTGTTTTCCGCCCGCTGGCAATGGAAAAACCCAGCTTTGACACATTCTGGAATTTTCTGCTTGCACCCTTGCCCTTTCCTCACTAAATCCCCCCCTCACAGACCCCCGCGGAGAGGTGCCGGAGTGGTCGAACGGGGCGGTCTCGAAAACCGTTGTGGGTGCAAGCCCACCCAGGGTTCGAATCCCTGTCTCTCCGCCACTATCCCAATTGGCTATTTTGACCAGGTGCAGCAAATTATTGCCCTAACGCGCAATATCAAAGGCGGATCGCTGCACAGTTGCGAAGAGTATGTAGCGAAAGAAGCGTGTTCTTGCCGGGCGCAATACGCCCGATCAGCATAGCCCGGCTCAAACCTCTGTTTTGCCGAGACTTCACAAGATTTCCCCTTTGTCATTGCGTTAGTTTTGGATCATCCCAGCGACACAAATTCCAAAGGAGATTCACATGTCGCGTACTCTAATTTTGATCATTGTCCTCGCCGCAATCGGCGTTGGTGGATACTATTACCTGAACCAACCGGAACCAACTCCGGCAGAACGTTTGCAGTCAGCGGCCGAAGACGCCGGTGACGCATTGGCCGATGCAGCCACCGCGGCACAAGACGCCGCATCCGACGCGGTTGACGCCGCCACAGAACAAGCCTCGGAAGCGGCCTCTTCTTTGACTGAACAGGCATCCGAAGCTGCCTCTTCCGTTGCTGATCAAGCATCAGACGCCGCACAACAAGCGGGCGATCAGGTCGCTGCTTTGGCTGGTCAGGGGCAAGAGCTGCTGAACTCCTGGATCCAGGAAGGCAAGCTGAACCCTGCCAATTTCGACTATGACGGCATCATGAC
>NZ_JBXWSB010000121.1:0-13194 GCF_059613205.1 Ruegeria sp. BHSB064 | reverse complement strand
GCTGGCACAGTACAAGCCTCCGACCATCAGCCGGATCTATTCGGGCGAAGGTCAGCTGATTGACGAATTCGCGCAAGAGCGTCGCCTGTTCACCCCATCCGAAGAAATTCCTGATCTGGTGAAGCAAGCGTTCATCTCGGCGGAAGACAAAAACTTTTACACCCATCAGGGATATGACCCGCGCGGTATCATCGCTGCGGGGGTTGAGGCTGTGCGGACCAAGGGCGAAACCGTGCGCGGGGCGTCGACCATCACCCAGCAGGTGATGAAGAACTTCCTGCTGTCGGGTGACCGTCGGGCCGAACGCAAGATCAAGGAAATCATCCTCGCCACACGGCTTGAGGATACCTTGGACAAGGAACAGATCCTCGAACTTTACATGAACGAGATCTTTCTGGGTCAGAACTCTTACGGTGTGACGGCTGCGGCGCAGACCTATTTCAACAAGACCTTGCAGGAACTGGCACCGCATGAGGCCGCGATGCTGGCCGCGATGCCCAAGGCACCTTCGGATTACCACCCGGTTCGCCAAAAAGAACGCCTGCTGGCCCGCCGCAACTATGTGCTGCGCGAGATGAATCAGAACGGCTATATCGATCAGGCGACCTATGAGACCGAAGTCGAGATGCCGCTGCGTTCGGTTCAGAACGGTGACTTTGAAAGCTTCCGCACCGCTTTGCCGCCGCGTGATTATTTCACCGATGAAATCCGCCGCCAGCTGAGCGAAGATTTCGGCGAAGGTGAGTTCTTTACCGGCGGCTTCACCGTCCGCGCCTCGGTTGACGAAGAGATGCAGGTCGAAGCTGCCCGCGCCCTGCGTGAGGCATTGCAGAAGTATGACCGTTCGCGCGGCAGATGGCGCGGCACGGGCAAAGTAATCCCGGAAGAAACGCTGGCGGATGAGGCGCAGTGGCGCGAAGCACTGTCGATCATGGAAATCCCCCGCGATGTGGTGTTGCCGACCCGGTGGTACCCGGCGGTCGTTCTGAATGTCGCTGACCAGCAGCTCACGGTCGGGATCGAAAACGGGCCTGCGGATGGTGTTGTCCCACGCTCGGACATCAAATGGATGCAAGGCGATTTTGCAGCGAACTTCAAACGCGGTGACGTGATCCTTGTCATGGCCGGGGAAGAAGGGCAGTGGTCTGCGCGTCAGGTGCCCGAAGTGCAGGGCGGCTTTGTTGCGATGGACGTGAACTCGGGCCGTGTTCTGGCGATGCAGGGCGGGTTCTCGTATCAGGACACCGTATTCAACCGCGCCACACAGGCGCAGCGTCAGCCCGGATCGTCCTTTAAACCCTTCGTCTATGCCGCCGCTTTGGACAGTGGATATAGCCCAGCAACCATCGTTGTGGATGCCCCGATTGAGGTGAACACGCCACAGGGGCTGTGGCGTCCCAAGAACTCGTCGAACAAATTCTACGGACCGACGCCGCTGCGCACCGGGATCGAGCAGTCGCGGAACCTGATGACCATCCGTTTGGCTCAAGAAGTTACGATGCCGGTGGTTGCTGGTTATGCAGAGCGCTTTGGCGTCTACGACCGGATGGGGGCATTCCTTGCGAACTCGCTAGGGTCCGAAGAGACGACGCTTTACAAGATGGTGGCTGCTTATGCGATGTTTGCAAATGGCGGTCAGCGGGTCGAGCCCACTCTGGTCGACCGTATTCAGGACCGCTTCGGCAAAACCATTTATCGTCATGACGACCGTCAGTGTCTGGATTGCGATTCCACTTGGATGGCCCCTGATGAATCTCCGACTCTTGTGACGGACCGCCCTCAGGTGATGGATGCGATTACCGCGTATCAGTTGACCTCGATGATGACAGGCGTGGTAGACCGCGGTACGGCGTCGCGCTTTGTCAACCTGCCGGTGCCGACAGCGGGCAAGACCGGAACGACCAATGAATCCAAGGATGCTTGGTTCATCGGGTTCACCTCGAACATCGTGGCGGGTTGCTATATCGGCTACGACCGCCCGCGTCCGATGGGACGAGGGGCCTATGGTGGCACGATGTGTGGCCCTGTGTTCCAGAGCTTCATGGAAAAAGCTGTCGAGAAATATGGCGGTGGTCCGTTCGAAGTGCCGGAAGGTGGTCATTTCATCAAAATCGACCGGTTCAGCGGCGCGCGACTGCCTGACGATGCCAGTGGTGACTATGTTGTGGCTGAATTCTTCCGCGATGGCGTCGATGGCTTCATCGACCGTGTCTATGACGGCGGCTTTGCCATTGGCTCGGACCTTCCGTTGTTCGAGGAAGTACAGCGTGCAGGCGTTCAGGTTCAGACCTCTACCGGTCAGACAGTGACGGTAGGGCCAAAAGCCACGCAAGGCGATCTGAGTACAGGCGGTCTTTACTGATCGGCGTGGCGTAACAGCAATTGAAGCAGGTCGGCCTCTGGATCCATTGTGATCGGGCCGGCTGATCTCCAATAAATCGACAAGGCGCATTTTGCGGCAGCCCATTTTGCCAGCCTGTACTTTGAAACGTTCATCGCATCGGCGTAAAGTGTAAGGCAGTGGGTGACCTGTTCAGGGTTTCGTACAAGGACAGGCATCCCCTTTGGGTGCCGCAAGGCGTTCGCAAGCTCAAAAGCCGGGTCGCCAAAATAACCTTTGGCATCAATCACCTTGGGGCCTTCTTGCGTTAAAAGAATGTTATCGGGGTGTAGGTCGCCGTGCAGTGCTATTTGTTGAGGTTGGTTTTCAAGCAACGCGCGGGCCAGTGTAGCCGCTTTTTCAATGTCCCGCCGAAGAGACCACGGGCAAGTGTCGGCAAATTGGACCGTGAACAAAGGCTCAAAAACGCTTTCCAAGGGCTTCAACCCCGGCTCGCGGACTCGGGGTGACTTATGTAAGATCCGTGCCGTCTGTGCTAAAAGCGCAACCGCGCGATCCGGATTTCCGTTGCGGGCGATGTCGCCCAAGGAAGGACCTTCCAACCACTCCATCAGCATAGCATTGGCCGTCTCGTTCAAAACCCGAACAACCCCGCGACCTTGCCAGGCAGCCATCAGGCGCGTGCCGGGTGCCTCATTCCCCCGATCTGCGCGGTGATAGACTTTCAAAGCCTGATCATCGCCAGCCATTGTTTGAACCTTCCACACCCGTGCGTGCCGGTCTCTGCCACCAGTGAGATTGGGGTCAAACCCCATCTTTCCAAAATCTCAGCCGGTGCCGCCTGCATTCCGGTCCTGCCTGTCTTGTGGTGTCTCGCACCTCTTGCTATCACGCAGGCCTGATTGAGCAAGTTGGGACAAGACCATGCGCGCCGAAACCCAGAACATCGTGGCGGAAATCGAAAAGTCGCTGGAGCTGCTGGCGCAGCGTATGGACTATGAAACCGCACCGCATCGCCTTGAGGAATTCAATGCGCGCGTCGAAGATCCGAACCTGTGGGACAACCCCGAGAACGCTCAGAAGCTGATGCGCGAACGGCAGATGCTGGTCGACGCGATCGAGACCTATGAGACCATCAAGACCGATCTCAGCGACAATATCGAGCTGATCGAACTGGGTGAGATGGAAGAGGATGAAGAGGTCGTTCAGGACGCCGAAGCCGCGATCAAGGCACTGCAGGGCAAAGCCGCCAAGAAAGAGCTTGAAGCACTGCTGGACGGTGAGGCCGACAGCAACGACACGTTCCTTGAAATCAACTCGGGCGCAGGTGGCACTGAAAGCTGCGACTGGGCCTCGATGCTGGCGCGGATGTATGTTCGCTGGGCCGAGAAAAAGGGCTATACAGTTGAGCTGCAGTCCGAGACCGCAGGGGAAGAGGCTGGAATTAAGTCCGCTGCTTACAAGATCTCGGGCCATAACGCCTATGGCTGGCTGAAATCCGAAAGCGGCGTACACCGTCTGGTGCGGATCTCACCTTACGACTCGGCGGCGAAACGCCATACCTCGTTCAGCTCGGTCTGGGTTTATCCTGTGGTGGACGACAATATCGAGATTGAGGTGAACCCGGCGGATATTCGCATCGACACGTACCGGTCGTCCGGTGCGGGTGGTCAGCACGTCAATACCACGGACTCGGCGGTTCGGATCACGCATATTCCAACCGGGATTGTAGTGACCTCGTCCGAGAAATCGCAGCACCAGAACCGCGACATTGCCATGAAGGCCCTGAAATCGCGTCTGTATCAACAGGAACTTGACCGCCGCAACGCCGATATCAATGCCGCGCATGAGGCCAAAGGCGATGCGGGCTGGGGCAACCAAATCCGGTCCTACGTGTTGCAGCCGTACCAGATGGTCAAGGATCTGCGCACGAACCATGAGACTTCGGACACCAAGGGCGTGCTGGATGGCGATCTGGACGGTTTCATGGCTGCAACGCTGGCTCTGAACGTGGCAGGTAAAAGCCGGTCCGAGGCGCAGGGCGACAGCTAAGGTGAAGCGCCAAAGCTCTTTTCTGAATTTGTTGAAAGGGCACTGGCAGCTTATTGCGATCACCACATTGGTTTTTCTGCTTTGGAACACACCCGCTGTGGTTCCGCTGAAAATTCTGATCGTCTTTCTGCATGAGCTGTCTCACGCCGTGACGATAATTTTGACCGGTGGCTCGGTCGAAAGCTTTTCGATCTCGCCGCAGCAGGGCGGAATGGTCGTGGGGCGAGGCGGCAGCCGGTTTCTCAGCCTGTCCGCCGGGTATCTTGGCTCGCTGTTGCTGGGCATGGGCCTTTTGATCATTGCTTTGCGTACGCGGGCTGACCGTGCCGTGCTGGCAGGTTTCGGCGGGGTCATGTGTTTGGTGGGTGTGCTTTACATCCGCGATCTGTTTGCACTTGTGTTTTGTATCGGCGTCGGGTCGGCGATGATCGCCATCGCCTGGTATCTGAGGCGCGAGGTTAGCGACCTTGTACTGCGCGTCATCGGGCTGACCAGCGTGATCTATGTGCCGTTTGATATCTTCGACGATACGATCCGGCGCTCAGGCATACGCTCTGACGCGTTCATGTTGGCCGAGGAGTTCGGCGGAACCACAATGATGTGGGGCGGAGTATGGTTGGTGCTGAGTGGCATCGCGATTTATCTGTGCCTGCGTCATTGCCTGGGGCCGGACAGCAACCTGCATTTTGGCCGTGCAGCAAGGTAAGGTGTTCCAGTGGCGTGGTGGGGAAAAGATACATTTAAACAGTGGGTTTAAATGAGCTGAACCGCTCGCTAGGCTGTTGAAGACGAACAACAGACTGGCGTGTTATGAACCTGACCCGGATATCGGCCGCAGAGCTTCTGAAACAACTGACAACCCGGCAGGTTTCAGCCACGGAGGTGATGCGCGCCACACTGGATCGTATCGCCAAAGTGAATCGCGACGTGAATGCAATCGTTGCGCTGCGCGATGAGAGTGCGTTGATGGAAGAGGCGCGGAAGCACGACAGTGGCCCAATCACTGGCCCGCTGCACGGTCTGCCTATTGCGGTCAAGGATTTGGTCAATGTGGCGGGTGTGGTCTCGTCTCATGGATCACCTTTGTTCAAAGGCGTTGTGCCGGACAGTGACGATCTGATTGCTGCCCGGATGCGGGATGCAGGTGCGATCCTGATCGGAAAGACCAACACGCCGGAATTCGGGTTGGGATCGCACACGTTCAACCCGGTTTATGGTGCGACGCGCAACCCGTATGACGCCGACTATACTTGCGGAGGATCGTCCGGTGGGGCGGCTGTGGCCTTGGCCACGGGTATGGTGGCGCTGGCAGACGGCTCCGACATGATGGGCAGCCTGCGTAACCCAGCGGCCTGGAACAACGTCTACGGTTTTCGTCCAAGCTGGGGCAGGATGCCGTCTGACCCCATTGGCGACAGCTTTCTGCATCAACTGTCCACGCTTGGTCCTATGGCCCGCAGCCCCGAGGATCTGGGCCTTTTGCTCGACGTGATCTCGGGGCCAGACCCGCGCCTGCCTCTGGCGTCTGAAAGCGCTCCGGTGTCACCGGTGGCCGCGGCGGACATGACGGGGCTGCGGATCGGTTGGCTTGGGGATTGGGGCGGGGCGTTCCCGACTGAGCCTGGCATTCTCGACCTGTGCAAAGATGCTTTGACCGTGTTTGAAAGCCTTGGCGCCGATGTACAAGACGTGGATCCACCCTTCGATGCGGAACAGCTTTGGACCAGTTGGATCACGCTGCGGTCGTTCAGCGTCGCAGCGGGGCTGGAGCCCTTGGCCGCACAAAAGGAGCATCTGAAAGATACCGCACAATGGGAACTGGAACGCGGCATGTCCATGCGTGCGATGGAGGTGCAGCACGCCAGTGTCATCCGCTCGGACTGGTTCCGCCGCGCGGCGGACCTGTTTGCACAGTTTGACGCACTGGTTCTGCCATCTGCGCAGGTCTGGCCCTTCGGGATCGAGACCCCATACCCGACCAGCATCGCGGGTCGGGCCATGGATACTTATCACCGGTGGATGCACGTCACAGTGCCGGTCAGCCTGATCGGGTTGCCCTGTTTGGCTGCGCCTGCTGGCTTTGGATCAAACGGATTACCGATGGGGTTCCAGCTGTTCGGGCCACGGGGCTCAGACAAGAAACTACTGTCAATTGGGGCGGCCTATCACGCTGAAACCAACTGGCCAAACAAGAGACCGGCGATGCCATAACGCCGGACAGGGAGGAGAGGACAATATGGAAAAGCCCTTTGGTGTGCCGGAAATGCGACCGGTCGATACCGCCATGCTGCGTACGGCATTGCAGCGCGCATGGGCCGATTTTCGCCGCGCACCTTTGTTCGGCCTGATTTTCGCGGGCTTTTATGTGCTGGCGGGCTGGGCCATGGCGTGGGTAACCGTTCAGACAGGGACAACATTTTGGTTGGTGCTTGCGGCCATCGGGTTTCCGCTGATCGGACCTTTTGCGGCGGTTGGGCTTTACGAGGTCTCGCACCGGCTTGAGCAGGGTGAGCCGTTGGATTTTGGTGCAATCTTTGGTGTGGTGGTACAACAAAGCCGCAGGCAGTTGCCGTCGATCTGCGCGATCATCGTTGTGATGTTTCTGTTCTGGTTCTTCCTGGGGCACATGATTTTTGCCCTGTTCCTGGGGCTGGCCACGATGACCAACATCTCGACCTCGACCGAAGTGTTCTTCACTCTGAACGGCCTGACCATGCTGGCCGTTGGAACGGCGGTAGGGGCGATCTTTGCGACTGTTCTTTACATGATTACCGTTCTGTCGATCCCGTTGCTGTTGGATCGCGAGCTGGATTTTGTCACGGCCATGATCACAAGCTTTTCTTACGTAAAGGAAAACCTGTTTGTCATGCTGGGTTGGGGTGCCTTTATCGCGATTGTAACGTTTGTGGCGATGGTGCCGTGGTTTTTGGGGTTGTTGATTGTTCTGCCGTTGCTTGGCCACGCCAGCTGGCATCTCTATCGGCAGATCACGCAGGGTGATGGTCAGCAGGAAACCGCAACCGCCTAAAAATGCTGTGCAAGGTTGTTAGTGGACAGGCGCGCAGCCGCAAAAATCGCGGCCGAGTCGTGCCCCAGATGCTTGAGGACCACCGGTTCAGGGTTTGATGTATCGGCCGAGTTGACCACGGATCCGCGCCACTGAACCGCGGTTCCTGTGGGATCGGGTGAGATCAGATAGACCCGGCTGTTATGCCCGCCCCGCTGGGAGGTCAGCATGTACACGGTATCGCCGCTAAAGGCTGCAATCCCTTGTATCTCACGCGCTTGCGGCGGGGCTTCGGGCATTGCTGCACGC
Source organism: Ruegeria sp. BHSB064 (assembly GCF_059613205.1). Taxonomy (NCBI): domain Bacteria; kingdom Pseudomonadati; phylum Pseudomonadota; class Alphaproteobacteria; order Rhodobacterales; family Roseobacteraceae; genus Ruegeria; species Ruegeria sp. BHSB064. Next base: position 5,485 of record NZ_JBXWSB010000121.1, on the reverse strand, counting down.
GAGACATAGCCGCGTATCAAGGTGCATTGGGCTAGTGGCCGGGCATGTAACAGTGTCATGCGATGCTCGTCCGAAAGGCTTTCGATGACCGCATAAAACCCGGGTGAAAATGGCGATTTCTCAATCGCATCTGAACCGGACCCCAGAAACTCGGTCAGGGCTGAGGTTGCCGGATGACTCTCTGACTTTTCGATCTCATCCAGCGGTTTCAGAAGAATTCGGGCATCCACGTCGAAAAACCGACAAATCCGGTCCAGAACATCCGGTCGGGGAACGCTTTCACCAGAAAGATACCTGTTAAACTGTGTCCGGTTCACACCGAGTTTGCGACACAGGGCCGAGATCGAGCGATGCTGTCGCGCCAAGCGCCGAAGATTCTCGCTGAACATAGCGCGTAGCTCTTCAGGACTGCGGGTATCGTCGGTCATAACCGTCCAAATGTTGCTGCGTCTTCGGATGAAACCAACTGAACACCAAGGCCAAGGCCAGTTGCACAGTGATAAATCGCACAGAATAACCCCAAGCAACGTATCCCCACGTCGCGTTGCAGGCTCAACGCTAGCGCCGTATAGCACAAAGGCAATAGGCTTTATTTGAAAATGACTGATCTTTATCCGGAAACTCGGAGCCTATTGCAATAATAGCGCAACAAGGTCACGTGGTTGGCGAACATAATGTGTCGCCAACCCATGAAGGACCCCAGCACCGAATGCCCCGAAACCGGGGGCTGTGTTCAATCGCCGCGCAGCAAGGCTGCGACGCCGGTCCGCGCGATTTCGACCAGGCCCAGCGGGCGCATGAGATCGGCAAACGCATCGATCTTGTCAGGTGCGCCGGTGATTTCAAAGATGAACGAGTTGAGCGTGCTGTCGACCACATTGGCGCGGAAAATGTCAGCCAGGCGCAGAGCCTCGACCCGTTTGTCGCCTTCGCCAACCACTTTGATGATGGCCAGTTCCCGTTCGACCGATGGACCTTCGACCGTCAGGTCATGCACATCATGCACGGTCACGATCCGGCCCAACTGCGCCTTGATCTGCTCGATCACCTGCGGGGTGCCAGTGGTGACGATGGTGATGCGACTGAGGTGACCGGTGTGGTCAACCTCGGCCACAGTCAGGCTTTCAATGTTGTAGCCACGGCCCGAGAACAGGCCGATCACGCGGGCCAGAACGCCAGGCTCGTTTTCAACCAGAACCGCGATTGTGTGGCGTTCCTGTACGTCCGAGAAGGTGGGGCGTAGGTTATAGGCCGAATGGCGGGTAGAGCCTTTTTTGATATGTAGGGCAGACATCAAGTGACCTCGTTATCAGGGGTGTCGAAGAGCTGCGAGAACAATTCTTCAACTAGATTGAATTCAGTGAAGCGGCTCCAAGCCACTTCTCTTAAGTTTGGACGCTCGGCTTTGTTGCCGAGTGAATTTGCTTTTGTGTGTATAGCAATCTTGTTTCCAAGATCACGCAGTGGCTCTCCCGCAGTGTTGCCAAACCATCCGAACACTAGTGGTTCCAAATTGTTAGGATCAACTTTCATCCATACCACGCAGCCGCTTGGCTTTTGAGTCAGCGCCATATTGACTTTCTGAGTGCGGGTCGCGCCATCAGACTTACTAGTCTTAAGCTGCACATGTCGCGTAACGCCTTCACAGGAAAGAACTAGGTCATATCCGTATGCATCCGTTTGAGCACGTGAAACTTCGACGAAGCGGTCTATGGACCATCCGTAACAGCAGAGTTTCGCGAGGAATGCGTATTCGACGTATTCCTCACGCTCAGATGACCTCAGGCTATGTTTGTCGGCTTTGGTCAAACCAGAACCGAACCTTTGGAGTCGATCACGCCCTGCGTTTCGGCCTCACCCAGCAGCATCTCGTTATGCGCTTTGCCGGACGGGATCATCGGGAAGCAATTCTCGTGCTTTTCGACCAGACAGTCGAAGATTACCGGACCGTCATAGTTGATCATCTCCATGATCGCATCGTCCAGATCGGCAGGGTCGGAACACAGGATGCCCTTGGCGCCAAACGCCTCAGCCAGTTTGACGAAATCGGGCAGGGCCTCGGACCAGCTGTGCGAATAGCGCTCACCATGCAACAACTCCTGCCACTGGCGGACCATACCCAGTCGTTCGTTGTTCAGTATGAACTGTTTCACCGGCAGGCGGTACTGAACGGCAGTGCCCATTTCCTGCATGTTCATCAACCACGACGCTTCACCCGCCACGTTGATGACCAGCGCATCCGGGTGCGCCATCTGCACACCGATGGAGGCCGGGAAGCCATAGCCCATCGTGCCCAGACCGCCCGAGGTCATCCACCGGTTGGGGTCTTCGAAGCCAAGGTACTGCGCGGCCCACATCTGATGCTGGCCCACTTCGGTGGTGATATAGCGGTCGTGCTTTTTGGTCAGTTCCTCAAGACGTTGCAACGCGTGCTGAGGTTTGATGGTCTTTTCGCTGGCTGTGAAGGCAAGGCAGTTCACCTTGCGCCACTCAGAGATCTGCGCCTGCCATTGCTTGATAGCCGCCGCGTCGGTCTTGCGACCGCGCGCTTTCCAGACCTTCAGGATGTCTTCCAGCACATGGGCCACATCGCCCACAATCGGGATATCGACGCGGATCACCTTGTTGATGGACGAGGGGTCAATATCGATATGCGCTTTCTTCGAGTTCGGAGAAAACGCATCGATGCGCCCGGTGATCCGGTCATCGAACCGTGCACCGATATTGATCATCAGGTCGCAGTCATGCATCGCAAGGTTGGCCTCATAAAGACCGTGCATCCCCAACATGCCCAGCCAGTTTTCACCGGACGCCGGATAAGCCCCCAACCCCATCAGGGTCGAGGTGACAGGGATACCGGTCGAGTCAACCAATTCGCGCAACAGTTGGCTGGCTGCGGGACCTGAGTTGATCACGCCGCCACCTGTGTAGAAAACCGGCTTTTTCGCGGTTTCGATGGCTGCAACCAGTTCGGTGATTTCCTCAAGGTCGCCCTTCAATACCGGCTGGTAATGCGATGTCGAAGGTTTTGGACCGGAGTATTCGCCGGACGCAAACTGAACGTCCTTCGGGATGTCGATCAGCACCGGACCCGGACGGCCCGAGGTTGCGACATGGAAGGCCTCGTGCATCGTTCCAGGCAGAGAATCCGTGTCTTTCACCAGCCAGTTGTGCTTGGTGCAGGGGCGGGTGATGCCTACGGTGTCGGCCTCCTGAAAGGCGTCGGAACCGATCATGAAGGTCGGAACCTGACCCGTCAGGACCACAATCGGGATCGAGTCCATCAAAGCATCGGTCAGGCCGGTGACAGCGTTGGTGGCACCGGGACCTGAGGTCACAAGCGCAACACCAGGCTTGCCGGTCGAACGCGCATAGCCTTCAGCCGCGTGAACCGCACCTTGTTCGTGCCGCACCAGAATGTGGCGAATGTCGTTTTGCAGAAAGATCTCATCATAGATCGGTAGGACGGCGCCACCTGGGTATCCGAATACCGTGTCCACGCCCTGATCCTTGAGGGCCTGAACCACCATCTTTGCGCCGGTCATCTCACGTGTCATCTGCTTTGCTCCGTTCGCGACATGTGTCTTGCGTTTTGCCAAAAAAAAGCCCCCGATTTTTTCGGAGGCGCATGGGTTCGATTATGGTTTTCCGTTACCGGCCCATGCGCGTTTTTCCTACGATTACGACTAGCGCTTTCATCGCCAGAGGCTCCTTCTTTGCGTGCAGGGACATTATGGTCGGGGGGAAGGGGCGTCAACAGGCAAAATCGCAAATTTCCTGTCCTGAAGGTGGTATTTTGCGACATTTTATTGCGCAGATTGCCGCATGTTGGGAACTTCCGCGAAAACGTGGCGCGATTCTCTGATTTTGTCGTCGCATTTTGGGGTCTGAAAGCGTCAAGCCAATGTCTGAAACTGGCATGATCCGCCGATATGTCTGCTTCACGGTCATCATTAGGGCGCACGCAAGGGAGGCGGAAAATGCTGCAAGACCTGGTAGACCTTGGACGGTACCCAATCGATTGCCCGGACTCTCCAGCCTATGATCGGTTGATCAGAGATCTGCGGCAGGAGTTAGAGCATGATGGGTGCGCGGTCCTGCCTGGATTTGTGCATGAAAAGGGCATCGAGCAATTGGTTGAGGAGGCCGATGCGGTTGCGCCAAAAGCGCACCGCTCTTTCAGCCGCACAAACGCCTATTTCACCAAGGACGATCCAAGGTTTGGTATCGGTCATCCGATACGTCGGTTTTATGAACGGTCAAACGCTTTTGTCCCGGCGGACAATTTCCATCGGTCCGGCCCCTTGCGGCGGATTTATGAATTCGCGGACTTTCTGCCGTTCATTCGGGACGCCCTGAACGAACCTGAGGATCGGTTTTTTCGTTACGATGACCCGCTGGCGGATGTGATCATCAACGTTGTGGAAGAAGGGCAGGGCTTTCCCTGGCACTTCGATACGAACAACTACACAGTGACCCTCGCCATCCAGAATGGAGAGGAAGGAGGTGCATTCGAATACGTTCCCAATCTTCGCACCGCAGAGGACGAGAACTTTGCTCAGGTTGCTTCGGTTCTGGACGGGAACATGACACCTGTTCATCAGTTGGAACTTCAGCCCGGGGATTTGCAGATCTTCAAAGGGCGGTACTCACTCCACCGGGTGGCACCTGTCACCGGAACGCGCCGCCGCTACGTCGGAATTTTCTCGTTTGTCGAAGCTGAAGGCATGTGCGGCGGGGTCGAGCGGACGCAGCAGCTTTATGGCCGCGTGCTGCCGCACCATTATGAACGCGCGGGTCTGCGCAAAGATCAGTTACTGGATTGAAAACTCATCGCAGGTAAACTGAAGCGGTTCATGGTCGGAGCTTCAAATGCCTGAGATTTTGCAACTTACCCCATTTGTGCTGTGTTCGTCTTTGCAGAACCAGATCGATTTCTACTGTGACCGCCTTGGGTTTACCTGCGGGTTCAGGCAGGAAAACTACGCCTTCCTATCGCTCGGGTCGGTGGCTATTCGTTTGTTGGAATGCCCCGCGCGGGAAGACGGCAAGCCACTGGGCGACGATCAGTCGTTTTACATTGATGTGGACGATGTAGACGGCCTCTACGAAAGCCTGAAATCCGGTCTGGCAGATTTACCCGAAGGGCGCGTGCGACCGCCATTTGACCAACCTTATCTTCAGCGCGAATTTCACGTTTTGGACGAGGACGGAACGCTGGTGTTTTTTGGGCAGGACGTAAGACCCCGGACCTGAGTACCCCACCCAGCGTCGACATTCAGTCAAATAACTTCAAATTAGACGCGCCGCGCCTGCGCGTAGATCAGAGGCCGACGCCAGTACCTTGCAACACTCCATGTTCCAACGCATAGCGTGTCAGACCAGCGGTGGACGAAATACCCAACTTACGCTTGATGTTCTTGCGATGGGTTTCAACCGTACGCACCGATATCTCGAGTTTTTGAGCGACTTCTTTGTTGGATTT
>NZ_JBXWSB010000120.1:0-13090 GCF_059613205.1 Ruegeria sp. BHSB064 | reverse complement strand
ATGACGACAGCTGCAAACCGGTCAAATCGAAACACAATTCGGCCTGCTGTTCCGACCATGCCTGCCCGACCGGAAAGTCCCTGATAGCCGACGAAGACATGAGCCTGATGGTCTTTGCGGCAATGCATGTATCCGGCGGTCACAAACCAACAATGGTCAAATACGTTGGCGCGCTGCTTGAACAACTGTGTCGTTTCCAAGCGCTGACCGCGCTTCACGAAGCCGCCGTCAACCTGATCTGCAAGAAGCCGCATTCAAAGCGGCACTTCAACGATATGCTTGAATATGTCTGGTGTATCTGTAGCGGCCAGAGCCACTGTGGTCAGGTGCCTTGCTGTCAAATTTGTGTCCGTCAACCCATCCTGGATTGCATCACGGATGCATACAGGAACTGGTGCAGCATCGAATGCTACACCGTGACCAAGATCAACCCAGAGCGTGCCTGCCCTGGCGATACGGTTGCGATCTGTGGGTGCGGGTTTGGCGATATTGCGGGGCGCGTGCAGTTCACCCAGCATGGCACGATGCACCCCGGCCCGATCGCTGTGCCGACCTCATGGTCAGACGAACGCATCTGCGTGATCGTCCCCTCTGGTGCAGGCTGCGGTTTGGCGATCATTCCTCCGGCCCAAACCATTAACGTCTGTGACCGTTTTCTGGACTATCGAGCGAGCGGAAAGCATCTGGCAGAGTTCGAAGGCACAAGCGCTGATATTCTTAAATTCGTCGTCAAAGGTCATCAAAATGACGATTGCCTGTTGCCCGGTGAGGTCCTGAAAATCCGCTGGAAGGTCTGCGCCGCTGACACTGTGACGGTTCGCATTGTGAACACGGAAACCGGTTCCGTCATTGCGCAGATTACACCGGCACCTGACCTGGGACGTTGGGATTTCGATCAAACCCATTTCGATCAAACGACCCGAGTGCGGGTCGAAATCGTTGCGACCGGTCAGTGCAAACCTCCGACTGTGAGCCAGGGTCTGGACCTGGTTTTCCAGAACCCGCCGAACCTGTCCATCGATGGGATAGAGGTAACGCAGGCGATCCAGTATTTCCGTGCCGCCCAGCATCTTACTGATCCCGCCGACCGGGGCCCGGACAACTCGTTGCAACTGGTGGCCAATAAATCGGCCTGGGTACGGACATATTTGCGCAGCGGACAGGACCCGAATTTCGACAACGGGCAGCTTGGCAATGTTGATGGTACGCTTCAAGTGGAACGCCGGGTCGGCGGGGTTTGGTCCACAGTGGCCAACATCGCGTCGGTCAACGCCCCTATGACAGCCCAGGACAGTTTTTCCAGCTATGACGCAGAGCGGCGCGATATCGACGCAACGCTGAACTTCATTATCCCTGCCAACGTTATGACGGGGCTTCTGCGTCTTTCGATCACCGTCTCTTCGCCGGATGATTGCTATGGTGGCAGCGATACGGCTCAACAGCTTGTTGACGTCGATCTTGAGCAGGAGTTGCGGGTTGCGGCTGTCACAATCGGCTATGAAGGCCCGCCAATGGGCGGTGGGGCCGATATCACGCTGCCAGCCCCCAACGCGGCGCAGGTTGCCGCTGACACCAGTTTTGCCCTTCGGGTCTTCCCGGTGAGCAGCACGCCGAACGTGCGGATCATCGACAGTCAGACGACAACACAGGGCCTGACAAACAACAGCTTCCCGGCGGGCGGATGCGATCCCAACTGGTCACCAATCCTAAACTTCGTGGCCAATGCGCGCACCAATGACGGCAATCAAGGCGACTGGCTTTATTATGGTCTGGTGAATGCGGCGATCCCGCGTTCGCATGGCAATACAGGATGTGCCAGCGGTGGCAACGGTGCCGGCCTTGCCGGCAGCCCGGTCACGCTTGCGCATGAATTGGGCCATCAGGCGGGCCTGCCACATGCCCCATGCGGTGCGGTCGGCACACCGAACGCTAACTATCCGCTGTACGAGCCCTACGATACCGGCATGACAACAACCAATTCCAGCGGCAACACAGTCTATTCGGATGCGAGTATCGGCGAATACGGTCTCGACACAAATGACGGGACAATACACAGGCCAGCCAACAGCGAGGATCTGATGGGGTATTGCGGACCTCGATGGGTTTCGATCTTTACGCATAACTACATGCTGAACCGTGCCGAATTTGACCCGGTTGCACTGGCAACAGGCGTGTCTGGCGGCAATACGACGGGGACAGGTGCCATGGAAGTCGACAGGCAAGACCAGATACGCCCATTTGTGACGATTGTCGGAGCGGTTGACAGAGATATGCAAGCATCGGTCGCAAGCCTCGTGCGGGTTCCAACGCGGCCCCTGAGGATGTCCGGCGCGCGTACTGATCTTGTCATCCAATTGCTCGGCGACAATGGCGAGGTGATCTCATCCGCGCCGGTCTTCACAATGGATACGCACGACGCCAATGGTGATGGCTGCGGCTGCGGCGGTTGCGGCAAAGAGGATCCGGCTGAACCGCCCTACAACTTCATCGCGGCAATGGGTGACGTCGACCTTGGAACTGCAATTCGAATTTGCCAGGGTGATAAGACCCTATGGGAACGCCAACGGCCGGCGCGGCCAATTAAAGTAGCATCGGCCGAAGCCAGTATTGGCAAGTCTGGTCTAAAGGTTTCCTGGAAAACGACCGGGGCTAAACGTGGTTACGATCCCGAAATCTGGCTGCAATGGTCCGCTGATGGCGAACGCTGGAACGGCCTGACCGTTGGTGTGACGGGCAACACTGTAGAGATCGACCCAGCCCCTATCCCTGCCGACAAAGTCAGGATCAGGGTTCTGGCGCATGACGGCTATTCCACTGCGACGGCCGACACCAAGCCAGTTAAACTGCCCGAGGTCCCGCCCGAGCTTGCCATCATTCACCCCTCAGACGGTCAGGTGGTGCGCGCAGATAGACCGCTGCACCTCTGGGGTACCTTCACTGGCCGCACCGAAGCAAAATCTGTTGAATGGTATCTGGACGGCAAGAAGGTTGCCAAAGATCTGGATGCCTGGGCCGACGCACCCAAACCCGGTGAGCATGTGGCAGAACTGCGCGCAAAAGGTGCGAGCCCGGTGACGATCAAGTTTTCAGCAGGTGATCGCTAGGTGAAAGGCTTTGATGTGTCGCAAGACATAACGATCCAATGATCGCTTACAGGGCTGACGCCTGACGTCTGGCAAGCGTTAGCCCACAAATTACCCTGTCGCGTGGATCAGAACTTGGGCCGGCTCGCCCGAACCCCTTACTTTTAGAAACACGGCTTTCCGTTCTCTGCTTCTATTTCAAAAGGTTGAAGACCTTTTGCACAAACGCCGGATCGATGTGAGCCATGAGGCTGACCGCACTCGTTTTGTCCTTGTTCCAGACGCTTTGCGGTCGGTGTTGTCATCTTGCCTGTCAATGTCTTCCGTCGGATGCCCTCGCCATCAGGATGGCGAGGGGCGCGCATGTCAAAGCGCCTTTCGGAAGATCACTTTGTCGTCTCCGTCAGCCCAAAAGTCGCGGATACGTGCTTCTTCTTCGTAGCCATTCTGAGTATAGAATTTACGCGTCAGTGTGAAGTCATCCGTACCAGATGTCTCTACGATCATGATACGCTGCCCCTTTTCCTGCAGGTGCTGCTCTGCCGCGCGCACGAGCGCTTCGCCAAGCCGTTTACCTTGCAGGTCGGGACGTATGGCAAGCGCAAGCATATTCCACGTGCCATCGGCCAGATCCTCTGGAACCGAATAGCACAGGCCCACTGCTTTTCCGTTGCAGTGGCAAGTCAGCCAAAAAGCGTCTGTTTCTCCTGCCAAGTAAGGAGCCAGCATGTCCGGAAGCATCTCGCTTGGGAAAAGCTGTGTCCTGTCCAGCACGGCCTGAAGCCCAGCAATGTCATCGGTTGAAGTGGCTTTGATGATTGGGTTTGTCATTTTCTGAATGTCCTTATCGGTTGTCGTATCGGGGGATCGTGGAACGAATGCCGAGTCCAGTGGCGCGGCAGGGTTGGCTGTGCGGGGGTTTGAAAAACCGCCGTTTTTTCAAGCGGTCGAAAAGCTTCAGCGAGCAATCAGCCAAGATATGGCCGTCGCGTGTGAAGCATGAAATTTCGCGCAGTTTGCCGTTCGTCATGCGTAGAAAATGGATTGCTCCACCTTGAGTCAGAACGTGCAAAACACGCTGCTCGTGCTTTGAGATATTCAATGGATTGTCTCTTGGTCTTATGTCAGCCGAAAAGGCTTCCGGCCTTTTGCGCGGAAGTCTTTTGGTTCAGGTTGGTCCAATCAGGTGGACCCTAGCGGCGGACCGCAATCGTAGACATAAAATCTCCATCGCTCTGCTTCAGTGCAGCGCGTGATGGAGACCTAGTGCAATGAGTTTCACAAGGCAAGCGGACGTTGGAAAATTCCAAACCAACGGCACCTTCTGCCTGCCTTACAGACGTTGTTCGACCTCAGGCATCCTATAAGCCGGTGGAAAGTGCCGGGTGTCCGCTCGGAGCCCAATGGGCCACATGCTGTACATGGCGCAAATGTCTGCTAAGAGTTTCTAAAAAGTGGAAAACTGTAGTGACGAGGCATTTGACCAATGACGCGCGCAAGGGCCGGTTGGCTGTGTTTCCTGGTGCTTTCACTTTTTCAAGTTGGCGAGGCCAACGCATTAAGCTGCGAGGAACCCGAAGTATCTGTTTTTGAACGCTTGCTGCCGCAAGACAAGGTCTTGCGCTTGCGTTCGCTGGCGCTCGCAGAAATCCTCGAAAACAAACGCGACGGGGAAGTGATGGTGCTCGGTCGATTCTATAAGACGACCAAGCTTCCATTCCTTCACGAGGAACAGCTAGAGGCCATTCTCTCACAATACTGGCCTCCGTCTGACGATGTTCAAATGCCTTGGCAAATTGAGTACTTTTACTCAAGTGCCTATCGCTTTGAAGGCCATCAATTTATCGACGGGAAGTTTATCCCGCTCGCAGCAGAGAACATTAATGCGCGCTTTTCAATTTCAGCTCATTATGCGGGTATGTTTGATGAATTGCCACCTACAGAGATTGACGTAATTGGCGCTCTGCAACTGACAAACGGCGATAAAACTTACGAAGTAACGACTTCACCTTGCCCGACCTACGAACAAATTGAGCCGTCTCAGGTGGCTGACTTGCTTCAGTGTTTTGCTGATGGTGAATGCCGATAGATCATATTCTAAGGTGCACACCGTGGCAGAGAAAAATCTTCGCAAAAGTTAATACACATTAAGCAAAATTAACTTTTGCTTTTTCCAACCATAACGCGACTTCATCTATAACACGTGCCGAGATTTACGGTTAGCGGAGTACGGCAATGTTTGACTTTAGTGACGTCACTTTCGACGTAGACAGTTCATATGTGGTTGAAGCAGGATCACAGGATTATGCGATAAACACCAATGATTTGGTTCCGGAAGTGGATTCCAACGATTTGGATCTTGAATTTGAAGAGTGGACAGGTTCGTTGGACCATCCGCCAAATGCAGATTGGGCGTCTGATATTCTAAGCGAATTCGAGGGTCTGCAAAGGCTCAGCAATACGCAGCAGCTGATTGAGATTGGCGCGCTTAACCTCATGACGGAAGAACTGAACCGCCAAAGTCAGCTGTTGCGGGTGCTTTTTGATACGCACGGAAACATAGTGGCCGACCTGACACGAGCGATTGCAATCAGCCAATCGCGCTAGCGTTACGGCCATGCACCGATTGCGCTCTGTGTGAGGCTATCCACAGGCCACCAACCAGCGACCCCGCATCCATTCGGTCTGGGATTCAAAGGGTAATGCCCCTGTTCACGTCTGTCTGACACAGGACCTATTCCCAGAATGCATGGTCTTGGAATTCGCGCACAGCCCGGCAATTAAGGGCAGCATGACAGAAATCTAGTTGGGCGAACCAACGGTTAGGATCAGAGCCTGGGCAAGAACTTTCTCTGAGGCGTAGTTTCCAGCACAGAGCTTTTGTGAGCGCGAAGGCGCGGGTTGGGTATTTCAAAACGCGCAATTCGGTTCGGCATTCAAAGAAACCCGTCAGCTCAGATTGGTGTCAGGCAACGAACGCAAAGCGGTGTAATAAGCTGAAAAATCGAAGTCACCTGAGGTTTCCGAAAACTTTGTGAAGGCTCGAGCAGCCTCGGCGCCGAACGGAGTGGATTGGCCACAGGCCAAAGCGGCCGATTGGGCAAGGCGCAGGTCTTTCGCCATTAGGCCCGCAGCAAAACCGGGCGCAAAATCATGCGAGGCGGGCGCGTGGGGGACAATTCCGGGGATTGGGCAGCGGTTTTCCAGCGCCCAGCTTTGCGCCGCCGCCCCGGCACACAAAGCGTAGAACTTTTCAAGGTCCAACCCAAGCGCGTCAGCCAGTGCAAAGCCCTCCATAACTCCCATTGCGGTGATGCCGCAGATCATATTGTGCGACGCCTTGGCGGCCTGGCCCGCGCTGACGGCGCCAAAGTGCATGATCTTGGACCCCATCGCCTGTAAAATAGGTTGTGCCCGCTCTAGGGCGGAGTCCGAACCTCCGACCATGAAGCTAAGGCTGCCATCCTCAGCCCCCGCTGGCCCGCCTGAGACCGGAGCGTCCAACATCGCCAACCCTTGTTTTTCCGCGCGTTCGGCCAGGGCGCGTGTGGTGTCAACGTCGATGGTCGAGCAATCAATCACCAAGCTGCCTGTTGCGGCACCCGGTCGGATGAGAGCCTCATGTACATCGGCAACATGTTGCCCCTCGGGCAGCATTGTCACGATGACCTTGGCGGCCGACAAAGCGTCTGGTGACGGTATAACCGCACCCTCGAAAGAAGCCCGTACCTGAGCATCAACATCCATTCCGATGACGTGATGCCCGGCGCGGCGCAAGGTCTCGGCCATCGGCCGCCCCATTGTACCAAGTCCGATAAAGGCGATTTCGGTCATTGTCTCATCGTCCTCTTTTTATCGCATCAAAACAGTGGGCAGCCAGGTCGCCAGCCCCGGCGCAGCGGCCAACAACGCGACCATCGCGGCCATAGCGCCGACAAAGGGCAAGGCACCGATCATGACATCTGTCATCGGCCCGCGCCCGCGGACACCCTGCACCACGTAAAGGTTCAGCCCTATTGGGGGAGTAATCAGCGCCGTTTCGATCAGGATCATCATGACAATGCCGTACCAGACCGGATCGAAGCCAAGGCTGAACATCAAAGGTGCGATAATCGGGATCGTGGTGATCATCATCGATAGCGTTTCCATGAAGCAGCCGAGGATCAGATAGAAAACCACCACAACCAGCAGCATCTGCATCGGTGTCAGACCAAGGCTGGTGACATAATCGTTCAACCGCGCTGTCAGACCGATGCCCGACAGGATCATGTTCAGAATGTACGCGGCAATGATGATCAGGACGATCATCGAGGTGGTGACAACGGTGCCCTCCAGCGCTTCGTTCAGCATTTTCCAGGTCAACCTGCGCCGTCCGGCTGCAATCATCAATGCGGCGACCACACCCAATGCAGCGGCTTCGGTCGGGGTTGCAAACCCCGCGTAGATTGATCCGATTACAACGATGAACACCAGTATCGGGGGCACCACACCCAGTGTGCCCCGGAACCGCTCGGCCAGCGTGTATTTCATACGGTGGCCTGCAGTTTCCGGGCGTAAGACAGCTATGAAGACGATCACCAGCATGAACAAAGCTGCAAGGATCAGGCCGGGAATGATGCCTGCCAGATATAACTGGGGCACTGACGTGTTGGTCAGGATACCGTAGATGATCAGGTTGACCGAAGGCGGGATCAGAATCCCCAAGGTTCCGCCCGCTGCCAGAGTCCCCAAAAACAACCGGGGCCCATACCCATGCCTGTCGATCTGGGGAACGGCGACCGTCCCGATTGTTGCGGCGGTTGCGACGGACGAGCCCGAGGTTGCCGAGAAAAGGGCGCAGGCCCCGACATTGGCGTGCATCACCCCACCGGGCAGCCAGCCCAACCATTTGGCCAACGCATCATACATCGCATCTGCCACGCCTGACCGCAGCATAATCTCACCCAACAACACAAAAAGCGGGATTGCCATCAGCAGAAAGCCGGACGAGGCGGTCCAGGCAACTTCTCCGGAGGCTTTATAGAGAGGAAGAAAGCCAAAGGTGCGGTCAAGTATAACGCCCATGACGCCCAAAGCTGCCGCGATGGGCAGGCTCAGGGCGATCAGAACGACCAGCAGGATCAAAGCCGTCAGAAGCAAGCTACAGTCTTTCCTTTGCTTCGCGGGTTTCTGTCCGCGCTTCTTCCTCGGCGCCCCGCACTCCGGCGACCAGTTTTGCGCGGTCCCAGTCGCGGTTGCGCAACGCCTTGAGATATTCGAGGATCAGAACCACCGTCACCGCACCGAAAACCCAGAACCCGGCGGCCCACAGCCCGTGGGGTATCCAGCGTGGGATCTGCATCTGGCTGTTGGAGACAGCGCCGGTGCGCCACGAGTTTTCAAACAATCCGGTTGCGAACCAAGCCAGGAAGAACGCAAAACCCGCCATCGCCAGCAGCGCCAGCAGATCCATTGCAGCCTGACCCGACCGAGGCAATTGTGCGTGCAGGATATCAATCCTAACATGTGCGCGGCGGATGATGGCCAGCGAGCAGCCCCAGGTCACGGTGATGGCCAGAACGTATCCGGCAAGCTCATCCGCGCCAACAAGGCTAACGCCCAACAGGCGGCGGCACAGGACTTCGGCCGAGATCATCACGACCGACATCAATAGTGCAAAACCGCAGGCCCGTGCCATCCAGGTGGCCAGTCGTTCGGCAAATGCGTACATCTTGGAATTCTAGCACCTTATGAGGTTCGGAAAGCAAGTTGTTCGCACAACCTGCTTTCCGCAACCGCTGGTCATTCGATCGATACACCTGTTGCCGCGCCGACCGTTTCGTTCCATGTTTTGACACAGTCCGCGCCGCATTGTTCGCCCCAATTGGCCAGAACCACCTCGCGCAGGATCTTGTCACGAAGGGCGATATCTGCTTCCGAAACCGGGACACGAGTCATTGAGCCCGGGTTTTCACGGGTACATGCGGCCTCACCAGCGTTACAGGCAAAACCTTCAGCTGTCTCCAGACCTGCGCCTTCCCAAACCGAGTTCTGGAAGGTCGCGAACTGCTCGGACAGGAAATCGCGGACCTTACCGTCCAGACCGTCCCAAACCTCGCCATTGGCAACCAGCACCACTGGCGACCATGCAATCGGCAGCTCATAGATATGTGTGGCAACCTCGTTCCAGCGCGCATTGAAACCCGACATCGAGCCTGTAATGGCGCAGTCGATTACACCCGTCTGCAGCCCCTGAACGACCTCACCAAAACTCATCGAGACCGGGGTCGCACCAAGCGCTTCGACAAAGTCTCCGATGGCCGACCCGGACGCGCGGATCTTGCGCTCAGACAGGTCCGAAAGTCCGCTCATCTCATCGCGGCAATAGACGACCTGAGCGGAATAAGGGTACACACCCAGAAGCTCTACATTGTATCTGTCGCGGTATTCCTTGGCCATGACCGGCTGCCAGGCGTCGGAAATGGCGCGCGCCGTTTCGATATCGGGCGCAAGCCCCGGCAGGTCATTGCCGCCGTTCAGAGCATTGTCGCCGATCAGATAGCCCATAGGTGTTTCAGCAAATTGAAGGGTACCCTGTTCGACCAGGCGGATGATCTCGGAGCCATCCATACCCAGTTCGTTGAACGGCCGGATTTCGGCGGTGATGGCGCCTCCTGACACTTCCGGCAGCGTGGAGGTGAAAAATGGTTGGGTAAAGTCGGTGTACATTGACACCATACCCCATGACCCCACGACGTTCAGCTTGGTTTCCTGCAGGTCTTCAGCAATTGCGGGCAATGCGGCAATGGCCAGTGCGCAGGTGGATAGAATTGGCAGCTTCATCAGAATCTCTCCCCTAACAACAACCAACTTGAGACTACCGCACCTTGCCAATCGCAACCAATTGTCGTTTTGTGTTAATATCTATCGATTTTTACGATTGGTTTTTTCCCACTGCCGGGCCGTGTCCACGGCCATCTGCGCTGCTTCCCGAGCCAGTTCATTCCCCGGTTCCGTACGATATGAGGCTGTGAACGAGATCGGATTCAGCTGGATCGGAACCGCCAGTTCGACCAGAGACCCGTCTGCGATGAACGGCTCAGCATAAACGCCCGGCACAGTACAGATCGCAAGCCCTTTGCGGGTGATCTCAACGCTCGCGCCCATCGCATTCGATGAAAACAGCCGTGGCGCGTGGACGCCCGCTTTGCGCAATGCGTCGGTCAACTCGATATAGGGGCGCGAGTTGGTGGCATAGCTCAGAACCGGGTTTTCGGTCAGGTCGTTCAATGTAATCTCTGACGCAGAGGCCAAAGGATGATCCGAAGCCGCCACCCAGATCATCGGAAAGTCGATCAGCGGGATGTTTGCGACCCGCGCATTCGAAACCGGCCCCATCAGCAGCGCAAGGTCCAGCCCACGGTCGATCAACTGATCTCTTTGATAGGTCGTGTTGTTGACAATTATCTCCAGGCTGGAGGCCGGGAATTTTCGCGAAAACGACGCGAAGAACGACGGCACAATCGTCGAGACCAGCGTTTCCGACACACCCAGTCGAAGGGTACCCTCGCGTTTCGGATCCTTGCCGACCGCCATTGACATTCTGTCCATGCTGGCCACGATTTCCACAGCATGTTCCAGCAGTGTCCTGCCTTTGGGTGTGAGGGAAACCGAATGCGGCGCGCGCGTGAATAACGAGGCACCCAGCTCCTGTTCAAGCGACGCAATCCGCGCAGACACGGTGGATTGTGTGGTGTTCAACTGCCGGGCCACCTTGCCGAAATGGCGCAGATGCGCCAGGGCGATGAAAGTCTCCAGCGTAATCCGTTTCATGTCACGGGGTTCAGCACTTGGTCCCAGGTCGCCGGAACGTCGCAGATCAGCATCTTTCCAGGATCGTGCGTAATGGCGAATGGCGGCTTGGCCCGGCGAAGAGCAGCTTGTGGTGTCACTCCACATGCCCAGAACATAGGGACCCCTTCACCGACCGGAGGATCCCCATAATCTGGGCGTTCTATCGATGCGATACCGATCTCCGAAGGCTCGCCCACATGAACGGGTCGGCCATGGCATTGCGGGAATTGCCCGGAAATCCTGATTGTGTCTTCCACCCGGTCGGCTGGAATTTGGCGCATGGACACCACCATCGTACCCCCAAAAGGCCCGGCCGATTTAAGGGGAATATTGGTGTCATACATCGGCACGTTTCTGGCGGCAGTCACGTGATGCAATTCGATCCCTGCCTCCATCACTGCTGTTTCAAAGCCAAATGAGCATCCCAGGACAAATGCAACCAGACCCTCTCGCCAGATCGAAGTCACATCGGTTGTCGTATCAACAATCGCGCCGTCCCGCCAAACTCGATATCCCGGCAGATCCGATCTTAGATCAATGGTTGCACCAAGCGTGGGAACTCGGCTTTGTCCCGGCTTTGTAACCGCCAAAAGAGGGCATGGTTGCGGATTGGAAAGGCAGAAATCGTGGAACGCATCGGCATGGTCTGTTGGCAGAACAACCAAATTCGCCTGCATTCGACCGGCGGCCAGCCCTGCAGTTGGACCGGTGATCTGACCCGCCCGAATCTGAGCGCGCAGCCGTTCAGTTTCATGAAGCGGGGAAAGCTCGGAAACAACCATCGTAACAGCCTTTTATTTCAGTCTACGTCAGACTAGCGCTCACCGGCACGTGGCGAAAGCATCGGTGGCTGAAAAATTCTTACTGTTTTTGACGGACCCCGGTCTGGCAGGTGGGAACAGAGTTTGCGACAAACCCGGTCAATCTCTGTCGCGCCGCAGACAAGCACGGAAAAACACTTGATTTCATGCTGCCTGAGCAGCGCAACAAACCCGCTGCCGCAGCGCGTTCTTGTTATCAACCAAAACTTGGCGACAAAACCATTCTGCTTAGTCCAGTTTCGCTGAGATTTGAGGAGTGCGCTTGCATGTTTTAAATATCTGAACAATCTGCGAGTAGGTTTGTGGTCGTATGCAGATCACTTGAGAAATGCCGATCCATCTTAATGAACCGACATGAGAGATCAGGAGGCCAGATGGCGCAGTCACACGATCCCGAGCAGCCCGTTGTCCTGTCGCAGGACCCGCACAAGCTTCGAGACAGCGGCGAAAAGAACCTGGAAACTGCGATTGGGCGCGAGATCAAGGCCCTGCGCCTGCAACAGGGCACAACGATTGCTGAATTGGCTGCACTGACCGGTCTGTCCATCAGCATGTTGTCCAAGATTGAAAACGGCGCGACATCTGCGTCGCTGACAACGCTGCAGTTGCTGGCAAACGCGCTTAGCACTCCGATCACTTCATTCTTTCGCCGGTATGAGGAAACGCGTAATGCCGTACATACCAAGGCTGGTGAAGGGGTCGAAACCGACAGGGCCGGTACACGAGCCGGGCATCAATATAATCTGCTGGGCCATTTGGGGGCCAATGCCAGTGGCGTGGTGGTCGAGCCTTACCTGATCACGCTGACAGAAGAATCGGACAGGTTTCCAACCTTTCAGCACGACGGAATCGAAATGCTGTACATGCTCGAAGGTGAGGTGGATTACCGTCATGGTGACGATATCTATTCGCTGAAACCGGGAGACACGCTGTTTTTCGACGCAGACGCGCCGCACGGGCCCGAGGTTTTGGTGAAACTTCCAGCGAAATACCTTTCCATCATCTCTTATCCGCAAACGAGTTGATGCGTCTTGCATCGTCCCGACAGGCCCGAGGTGCGTCTTTCGGGTCCGCTGTTTGTTGCTTATGATTTAGGCACAGATATTTTCCCATCAGGAAAAAATATTTCTTGAAGTTGTTTTTAGAGTTTCGGCCTGCTAGCGTTCCTCACGGCGAAATTTCAGGGGACAAAAGCGATGTGCGGAATTGTCGGCCTTTTTTTGAAAGACAGGGCATTGGAGCCTGAGTTGGGTTCGATGCTGACGGACATGCTGGTCACTATGACAGACCGTGGCCCGGACAGTGCAGGTATCGCGATATATGGGGCCGAGGCGGACGGCGCAGTCAAACTGA
>NZ_JBXWSB010000119.1:0-13140 GCF_059613205.1 Ruegeria sp. BHSB064 | reverse complement strand
TTCGACATCCTTTTCTTCTGGGTCGCCCGGATGATGATGATGCAACTGGCCGTGGTCGATCAGATCCCGTTCCACACCGTCTACTTGCACCAGCTCGTCCGCGACGAGAAGGGCAAGAAGATGTCCAAAACCACTGGCAACGTCATCGACCCGCTGGAAATCGTGGACGAATTCGGCGCCGACGCGCTGCGGTTCACCAATGCCTCGATGGCAGCGATTGGCGGCGTGCTTAAACTGTCGCGCGAGCGGATCACGGGCTATCGCAACTTCGGCACCAAGCTGTGGAACGCCGTCCGGTTTGCCGAGATGAACGAGGTCTTCACCGACACCGTCCCGCAACTGGATGTGGCCGACCTGAAACCCAAAGCCGCCGTGAACCGATGGATCATCGGCGAAACCGCCCGCGTGCGGGAAGAGGTGGACGCGGCATTGGAAAGCTATCGCTTCAATGACGCAGCCAACGGGCTCTATGCCTTTGTCTGGGGCAAGGTCTGCGACTGGTACGTAGAACTCTCCAAACCCCTGCTGCAAGGCGACGACGCCGAGGCGCAGGCCGAAACCCGCGCCACCATGCGCTGGGTTCTGGATCAATGCATGGTCCTGCTGCACCCGATCATGCCCTTCATCACCGAGGAACTGTGGGGCCTGACCGGCAACCGCGCCAAGATGGTCGTTCACGCCGATTGGCCCACCTATGGCACCGAACTGGTCGATGCCGAAGCAGACCGTGAGATGAACTGGGTGATCTCGGTCATCGAAAATACCCGCTCGGCCCGTGCGCAGATGCGGGTTCCGGCTGGCCTCTACGTGCCGATGCTGGTGACAGAGATCGACGCTCACGGACAGGCCGCATGGGACCGCAACGAGGCGCTGATCAAACGTCTGGCGCGGATCGACAGCCTGACCAAGGCAGAGGAACTGCCCAAAGGCACCATCTCCATCGCCGCTCCCGGCGCGTCCTTCGGCCTGCCGCTGGCGGATATCATCGACATCGGCGCAGAAAAGGAACGGCTCGAAAAAGCCAAAAGCAAGCTGACCAAGGAACTGGGCGGCCTGCGCGGGCGCCTGAACAACCCCAAATTCGTGGCCTCAGCCCCGGAAGAGGTGGTGGAGGAAGCCAAAGCCAACCTCGCCGCCCGCGAAGAAGAAGAGGCGAAACTGAACGAAGCGCTCGCCCGCCTCGCCGAGATTGCCTGATCTTCATCTTTTCAAAAATACTCAAGTTCCAACCCCTGCGCCCAAACCGACGCAGGGGTTTTTCTTTACCCTCAAAGCTTTCCCCTTGTTCGTCCCACGCGCCAGTTGTTAGCAATCAAGCGAAACAACGCCCGAGGCCCCGATGGCGCAGCCCTTCCCCCCGATACAAACCGTCTCGACCGGACTGGTCGTGGCCGTCGTCGGGTTTTTCAGCTCGTTTCCTATCGTCCTGCAAGGGTTGAGCGCCATGGGCGCATCCAAGGCCGAGGCCGCCTCGGGCTTGATGAGCGCCGCCATCGCCATGGGGCTGGCCGCGATCTTTCTCAGCTTAAGATACAAACAGCCGATTAGCGTTGCCTGGTCCACCCCCGGCGCGGCGCTACTGGCCGTCTCCGCCACCCCGGCAGAAGGCTTTTCGGGCGCAATTGGAGCGTTCCTCTGCGCCGGCGCGTTGACGGTCTTGGCCGGGCTCTGGAAACCGCTCGGGCGTCTGGCTGCCGCAATCCCGACGACGCTGGCCCAAGCGATGCTGGCGGGCGTTCTGCTGCCGCTGTGTATCGTCCCCTTCAAGGCCGCTGTCGAACTGCCCTGGCAAGCCCTGCCTGTCATCCTGACATGGTTCATTGCCGGGCGGTTCAACAAGCTATTCGCCGTGCCCGCGGCCGTTGTGGCAGCCGCATTGGTCGTCGTGTTCAGCGCCGACGGGGCATCTGTACGACCCGAGAGTTATTTGGCTGCTCCGGTCTGGACAATGCCTACATTCTCGCTGTCTTCAGCCATTGGCATCGGCTTGCCGTTGTTCGTTGTGACAATGGCCACCCAGAATATTCCAGGCATCGCGGTCATGCGCAGTTTTGGATACACGCCTGCGCCGGGCAAACTGTTCTCACCGGTTGGCGGGGCCAGCCTGTTGTCCGCCCCATTCGGGGCTCCCGCCACCTGTCTTGCTGCCATCACAGCCGCCATGTGTTCCAACGAAGACAGCCACCCGGATCGCACCTTACGCTATTGGTCCGCGGTCATGGCAGGCATGTTTTATTGCCTGTTTGGCATCTTCGCTGTGGCGATCACCGGTTTTGCCGCTCATGCCGACCCGCTTTTGATGGGAACACTGACCGGTGTTGCGTTGATCGGCGTGATGGCCAACGCCACTTTCGCTGCGCTGGACGTTCCGGCAGAACGCGAAGCGGCCATTCTGACCCTTGCAATCACTGCTTCGGGCATCACTGCATTTGGCCTGGGCGCGGCCGTTTGGGGTCTGCTGGCGGGTGGGGTCGCCTATCTGATCTCGCAACGCGTCAGATAGATGGTTTGTCCGCCACCACAGATCGCTTAAACTAAGCCCATGTTTGGAGCATTGGCAAAACTGGTCGAACGCCAGATCAAAAAGGCTCAGGCCAAGGGCCAATTGCAGGGGTTGGAGGGTGAAGGCCAACCACTGCCTGACAGGTCATCAGAAGCGATGGCGGATCCAGCCATGGCCGCAGGTCACCGGATCATGGCGCAAGCCGGTGTTTTACCGGAAGAGTTCGAGATCAAGAAGCGGCTCGACACAGCGCGGCAGACCTATGCCAACCTGACCGACCCGGCAAAGCGTAAAGCCGCGATGGCCCATATTGCCGATTTGGAAATGCGCTACAACATGGCCCGCGACGCACGCCGGGCCTTTATGCGCTGATTACTTGAACTCGGGCTTGCGGCCCTGCATCTGCGCCATCACAACCTCCATCTGGTCGGGCTTGCCGATCAGTTCCACCTGCTCGGCGGATTCCGCCATCAGAACGTCAGTGCGCCGCTGCGACTCGGCGACGTCGATCAGGCGCTTGGCAGCGCGGATGGCCGAAGGGCTTTGACCGGCGATATTCTCGGCCAAGGCCAGAGCATCCGTCAGTGGATCGTCGGAAAGCTGCGTGACCAGACCCCAATCCGCCGCTTGTTGCGCACCAATGGGGCGCGCGGTGTAGGTCAGCAGCCGAAGCACATCCGAACGGACCAAGCGCGGCAACAAAACCATACCACCCATGTCCGGAATGATCCCCCATTTCATTTCCATTACGGCTAGTTTGGTCTCGGGATGCGCGATCCGAATGTCTGCGCCCAGCGCGATTTGAAGGCCGCCCCCATAGGCCACACCTTGCAAGGCGCAGATCACCGGCACCGGGACACGGCGCCAGATAAGGGCCAGTTCCTGCATCTCATTGGCGTCTTCGTGGCTGCGCGTCATCAGCCATTCGGTTGGGTCCATATGGGCCATCTTCGCAAAGCTTGCCATGTCCAGCCCTGCGCAGAAGCTCTTGCCCTCACCCGATAACACCACAGCGCGGGCATCCGAGGCCGCAACCTCTTGCCCGGCCGACAACAGCGCCTTGATCATCGCGTCATCCAGCGCGTTCATCTTGTCGCCCCGTGTAAGCGTGACATGGGCAACATGATTTTGGTAGGTGACGGATACACGTGACATAGGCGGCCTCTCAAAACTCCAATGTTGCAAACATGCCCGGCCCGGCGGCCGAATACCACTGCGACGTCAGGGCAGATCGCTGATAAGCATCCGCCCGAACCATGGGGAATCGAGGGTCATGACGTAGAACTGATCGCCCACGATCTTGCCCCCGGTTGTGATGCCCAAGCGGCCTTGCGGATCCTGTACCGTGCGCAGGATTGTTCCCTGGCCATCGAATTGCACCACCATGCCTCGATTAATTGGTGCCGGACGCACCGCCGGACCCAGCCGCCAGATCACCTTCCGCAAGAACGGGTAAGGCATCAGCGCTTCGGACGGAACGCGCGGGCTGGCGAAGGCCGACCAATAAGTGCCATCTCCCTGCGGCTCGATATTGTCGGGATATCCGGGCAGGTTATCCATCAGAATCTCTTGTTGTCCGGCCTTGGGGCCAGTCAGCCAAAGCTTATGCACCCGTGCGCGGCCTGTTTCTGCGATCAACAAATAAACCTCGTCGGGTGAAAGGGCGACACCATTGGTATAGACGAACCCATCTGCTATCTTTTCGGTCGTTCCATCGGGCGCGCGACGCGCGACATAGCCTGTGTCGGACTGTTCCCAGATGGTCAGGACCGAGGTGGGTTTGGTCCCCCCCATGGTTTCCGGGTCGAAGCGGTCTGTTGAGTTTGAGAAATAGATCGTGCCGTCCTGCGCCACGTCCAGTTGGTTGGCGTAGATCACAGGCGCACCGTTGACGTCCGCAACCACAGTTTCCAACGTACTCGGCCCGGTCCATCGCATCACACCGCGAAAACTGTCCGCAATGTAAACTGCGCCATCCGGCCCGGCCCTGAGGCCAAGAGGTCGCCCACCCAGGCGATCAACCTCGACAGGCTCGGCCCCATCAATTCGGTAAAGGATGCCTGACAGGCTTGTCGTATACACCGTACCATCGGGCATAACGGCGATGTCTTCGGGGCCAACCTCTTCCCCGGGCAGAGGTACAAGCTGTGCGGCGTCCAGCGCCGTGTTTTCTGCGAAATCTCCTGTAAATCCAGCGTCTTCCGGAAATTCGACGGCGACGGGTGCAACAGGTACAGGCCAAAACAAAAGATAAGCAACACCCAAAAGAATGACGGCGATCAAAATGCGCATTTGCGATCCTTTGTTACAGCCCAACCCAGCGCGATCAAACGCGTTGTGAGCTTGCTCAATAAGCGGGCTTGAGGTTATCTGCCCAAATGACCGGACCTCGATACACACCGCTTGCCCAATCCCTGCCCGCCACCGTGCCCTTTGTCGGCCCCGAAACGCAAGAGCGGCAACGGGGTGCGCCGTTCGCGGCACGTCTTGGGGCAAATGAAAGCGTGTTTGGCCCGTCACCACAGGCTATCGAGGCCATGGCGCAGGCCGCATCTGAAATCTGGATGTATGGCGATCCCGAAAACCATGACCTGCGCAAGGCACTGGCAGATCATCATGGTGTGATGCTAGAGAATACCGTTGTGGGCGAAGGGATTGACGGGCTTTTGGGGTATCTGGTGCGCCTGATCATAGGTCCCGGAGACTCGGTTGTAACCTCGGACGGGGCCTACCCGACCTTCAACTATCACGTGGCCGGGTTCGGTGGCATTCTGCACAAGGTTCCATATACCGGTGATCACGAGGATCCGGGTGCTCTGTTTGCCAAAGCAGCCGAGGTGGGCGCCAAACTCGTTTATCTGGCCAACCCTGACAATCCGATGGGCAGTTGGCACTCGGGCGCAGATATTGTGACCGCGTTGGATGCCATGCCAGAAGACTGCCTCTTGGTTCTGGATGAGGCCTATGTGGAATGCGCGCCCGATGGGACTGCTGCGCCTGTTAGTATAGATGACCCCCGAGTGATCAGGATGCGAACCTTTTCAAAAGTTTACGGCTTGGCAGGCGCACGGGTGGGCTATGCTTTGGGTGCGCCGGATCTGATCGCAGCCTTCAACAAGGTGCGCAACCATTTCGGTATGAACCGCGCCGCGCAAGCCGGTGCCTTGGCTGCGCTGCAGGATCAAACCTGGCTGTCGCACATTCAGGCCCGGATCACCGATGCACGAGGTCGTATCGCTGCAATCGCGCGCGAGAACGGGTTGGAGCCCCTGCCATCGGCGACCAACTTTGTCGCGATTGACTGCGGCCGGGATGGAGACTTCGCGAAAGCGGTTTTGGACTCTTTGGTTGCGCAGGGGATTTTTGTGCGGATGCCGTTTGCTGCACCTCAGAACAGGTGCATACGGGTCAGTTGTGGAGAGG
Source organism: Ruegeria sp. BHSB064 (assembly GCF_059613205.1). Lineage (NCBI taxonomy): Bacteria > Pseudomonadati > Pseudomonadota > Alphaproteobacteria > Rhodobacterales > Roseobacteraceae > Ruegeria > Ruegeria sp. BHSB064. The sequence continues at coordinate 7,214 of NZ_JBXWSB010000119.1, read as the reverse complement.
CCGCGGATCTGGACGCGTTTGCCGCAGCCTTGCCAAAAGCGCTTGCCGAGGCGCAGGAACGCGCCGGCTGATCTTTAGTCGCTGGGCTTAGCTCGCAAGCGTTGATGCAGCGGCCTCAAGCGCTCCTGCGCCGCGTGGAATATCCAGCGCGGCCATTGCTGTTTCCATGCCACCCAGCATCGCCATGATCATTTGCCCGTTCACATGCCCCATGTGGCCGAGGCGGAAACAGCCGTCATAGTCCTCCATCCCCAAACCGATACCAAGCGTCAAACCCAGTTGGTTTTCGGTGAAGGCGCGCAAAGGTGTACCCCGGCCATCACTCAGGCGCAGCGACGTGACTGCACGGCTGCGGTGGGCACGGTCGGTGACGTTGAGATGTATAGCCCCGCCTTGCGCCCAGGTTTCGCACGCGGCCCAGATCGCTTTGGCCAGATGTTCATGCCGGGCCCAAACGTTTTCGATCCCCTCGGCATGGATCAGATCCAGCGCGGCGCGCAGACCGAAAAGATGATGCGTCGGCGCTGTGCCATTGAAATACTGGTAGAACAGGTCTGGATTTGCGCGCGGCTGCCAATCCCAATACTGCGACACGCGCGGCATTGTGGCCCGCTTGGACTGAGCATTTTCATTAAAGAAAACAAAGCCCAGACCTGCCGGGGTCATCAGACCCTTTTGGCACGCGCTGACCGTTACGTCGACACCCCAGTCATCCATCTCAAACCGGTCGCAACCCAACGAAGCAATGCAGTCGGCCATCACCAATGCCGGGTGGCCGAGATCTTCCAGAAGTCGGCGAAGTGTGGGGATGTCGTTGCGGATCGAGCTGGACGTGTCCACATGAACCGCCAGCACGGCTTTGATCTGATGGTCTTTATCCGCGCGCAACGCGTCGCCGATTTGGTCAAAGTCCCACGCTGAGGCGGTTCCAAAGTCGAGCAGTTGAACCTTCGCCCCCACCCCTTCAGCCATCTCAGCCCATCCGTGGGTGAATCGACCAGATGCCGGGGCAAGCACCGTTTCACCCGGCGCGATCACATTGGAAAGTGCTGCTTCCCAGGTACCGTGACCGTTGGCAATGTAGATTGCCACATCATGTTGTGTCCGTGCGACGCGCTTTAGATCAGTGATCAGCGCGGGCATCATCTCGACCAGTTCACCGTCATAAATATTTGGCGACGGGCGGTGCATGGCTTGTAATACGGCGTCGGGCATAACCGACGGGCCGGGAATGGCCAAATACTCGCGTCCCTTCGCGAGCGAAATATGGTTCGTCATAAGGTCAACCTGTCTGAATTGGTGCCCACCCTAACAAGGGTTTTGGCGGCGTCAATCCATCAGCTTCGAGGCTTCGCTCGCCAGCGCTTCAATACCCGCCCAATCCCCGGCATTGACCAGATGCTTCGGCGCAACCCAGCTGCCGCCAGCACAGATCACGTTGGACAAAGACAGGTAATCAAGAGCGTTAGAAGGCGACACGCCACCTGTAGGGCAGAAGCTGATCTGCGGCAGAGGCGCGCCGATTGCTTTCAATGCCGGTGCCCCGCCCGAAGCCTCCGCCGGGAAGAATTTCAGCATGTCGTAGCCTTTTTCCAACAACACCATCGCTTCGCTTGCTGTGGCGGCGCCCGGCAAAAGCGGCAGGCCCTCGGCCTCGCACGCTGCGATCAGCGCGTCAGTTGCGCCCGGTGAGACACCAAACTGAGCACCCGCTTCTTTGGCCGCACGGACGTCTTCAGGTGTGACGAGCGTACCCGCACCAACCACGCCACCAGGCACCTCTGCCATGGCCCGGATTGCATCCAATGCAGCCGGTGTGCGCAGTGTGACCTCAAGCGCGGGCAAGCCACCAGCAACCAGCGCTTCGGCCAAAGGACGCGCCTGTGCTGCGTCGTCGACGACCAGGACAGGCACAATAGGCGCAAGAGCGCAGATTTCGCGGGTGCGTTGGGATTTCGTCATCTCTTATGCTCCGAATATGCTGGCGCCTGTGTCGGCTGATCCGACATTTTGCCGGAACGCACCAAAGAGGTCACGCCCGACACCGTGCTGATTGGCTGACAGGTCGGCGGTGGCAACTGGGCGGTCCAGCACGCCTTCGGTCAGGATTTCCAACTGGCCTTGCACCGCATCAACGCGCAGGATGTCGCCATCCTGCAGACGCGCTATGGCACCACCGTCCAGCGCCTCGGGACAGACATGGATTGCTGCGGGAACTTTGCCCGACGCTCCGGACATACGGCCATCAGTGACAAGCGCCACTTTTTGCCCACGACCTTGCAGGATCGACAGAATAGGAGTCAGCGAATGCAATTCTGGCATCCCGTTCGCTTTGGGGCCTTGGAAACGCACGACAACGATGACGTCATCCGTGAACTCTCCGGCCTTGAAGGCGGCTTTGACGTCATCCTGATCATGGAACACACGTACAGGTGCTTCGACCACCTGATGCTCAGGCGCGACCGCTGAGACCTTCATGACCCCTGTGCCCAGGTTGCCCGTCAGGCGCGACAGACCGCCGGTTGGTTGGAACGGATCATTGGCCGGGCGCAGAATCTTTTCGTTCAGGCTGTGGTCTGTGCCGTCCTGCCACACAAGGTCTCCGTCCATCAGCTTGGGTTCCTTGGTGTAATTGTGCAGGCCCTGACCTGCGACGGTCAGGGTATCTGGGTGCAAAAGACCGTTCTCAAGCAGCGTGCCGATGGTATACCCAAGCCCTCCGGCGGCATGGTAGTGGTTCACATCCGCCAGACCGTTGGGATAAACCCGCGCAACCAGCGGCACCACGGCAGAGATGTCGGAAAAATCTTCCCAATCCAGAACGATACCACCTGCCCGCGCCATAGCGATCAGGTGGATCAGCAGGTTGGTCGATCCACCCGTTGCCATCAGACCCACGATGCCGTTCACAAAGGCACGTTCGTCAAGGATCTGGCAGACCGGTGTGTAATGGTTGCCCAGCGCGCTGAGCGACAGGGCGCGGCGCGCGCCTTCCTCGGTCAGGGCATCACGCAAGGGCGTGTTTGGATTGACAAAGCTGGAGCCCGGCAGGTGCAGGCCCATGAACTCCATCAGCATCTGGTTTGTGTTGGCGGTGCCATAAAAGGTGCAGGTGCCGGGGCCATGATAAGCGGCCATTTCCGCCTTCATGAGCGCATCGCGGCCCACTTCTCCAGCTGCGAATTGTTGGCGGACCTTGGCTTTTTCGTCGTTCGGCAACCCGCTGGTCATCGGACCTGCGGGCAGGAAAACGGCTGGCAGATGGCCAAAAGCCTGCGCGCCAATGATCAATCCGGGGACGATCTTGTCGCAAACCCCAAGGAACACCGCGGCGTCATACGTGTTGTGGCTAAGGGCAACCCCGGTCGCCAATGCGATCACGTCGCGCGAGAACAGCGACAGCTCCATCCCCGCCTCACCTTGCGTGACGCCATCGCACATCGCCGGAACCCCACCTGCGACCTGCGCGGTGCCCCCGGCGGCGCGGATCGCCTGACGGATCAGTTCGGGATAACGCTCAAACGGCTGATGCGCTGACAGCATGTCGTTATAGGCGGTGACAATTCCCAGATTGCCTGCGGTGCCGGTGGCCATGGACTGCTGGTCTTCACCGGCACCCGCGTAGGCGTGGGCCTGACCACTGCAAGACAGATGCGCACGGGCCGGGCCTTTGGATTTGGCCTGTTCCATGCGTTCCAGATGTGGACCGCGCAGATCGGCGCTGCGGTCTATGATCCGTTTGGTGACGTCGGCAATAACTGAATGTACCATGATTACCCTCCGATCTGACGCCAGCGGCGTCCATCGCGATGCATCAGCATCAGTGCTTCTTCGGGGCCGGAACTGCCCTGATCGTAACGGGACGGGCGGTCTCCGCGCTGTTCCCAGCCCTGAATGATGGGATCGACCCAGGCCCAGGCGGCCTCGGCTTCGTCGCCGCGCATGAACAGCGTCTGATCGCCTCGAATGACATCCATTATCAGCCGTTCATAGGCGTCCGGGGCTTGCGCTTCGGCCCCAAGCGCGTCGGCAAAGCTCATATCCAGCGCCACATCCGACAGGCGGAACCCGCCCGGCCCCGGATCTTTGATCGTGGTGCGCAGGGTGATGCCTTCGTCGGGTTGCAGACGGATCACCAGCACGTTGCCATGCAGCGGACCGACATTGGGAAAAATCGTGTGCGGCGGGTCGCGAAAGAACACCGCAATCTCGGATTCGCGCGCACGCAAACGTTTGCCAGTGCGCAGATAGAACGGCACACCCGCCCAGCGCCAGTTGCCAATATGAACCTTGAGGGCAATGAAGCTTTCGGTTCGGCTGGCAGGGTTGCCGACATGATCGACATAGCCGCCCTCGCCCTTGTCCGCCCGGTATTGGCCGCGTGCAATGTCTTTTGGCTCAACAGGCTCCAACGCTTCGATCACCTTGACCTTTTCATCGCGCACGGCATTAGGTGCGTATTTCGAAGGCGGCTCCATCGCGGTCAGGCACAGGAGTTGCACCAGATGGTTCTGGATCATGTCCCGCATTGCACCGGATTGGTCGTAATAGGCCCCGCGCCCTTCAACACCCACAGTTTCGGCCACGGTGATCTGAACGTGGTCGATATGGGTCGAATTCCAAAGCGGCTCGAAAAGCGAGTTCGCAAAGCGCAGCGCCATCAGGTTCTGCACGGTTTCCTTGCCCAGATAATGATCGATCCGATAAATCTGATGCTCTTCGAAGCAAGCACGCAAACCTTCGTTGAGTGCCTTGGCCGAAGCCAGATCATGACCAAACGGCTTTTCAACAACGATGCGACTGTCGGGTGTCGCCAAGCCAGTGTCATGCAAACGTTGCGCGATCCCAGCGAACAGGCTTGGACCCACAGACAGATAAAAGGCCCGTACAACATCATCGCGCACCAGTTTTTTAAGTTCAGACCACCCGCCCTCACCCAAAGCATCCACGGGCACATATTCGACATGTGCCAGGAACCGGTCCAGCGTCTTGGACGAAAAGTCTGGTGCAAATTTCTGCATCGACTTGCGGACCTGATCACGGAAGCCATCGCTATCAATTTCCGATCGCGCCGTGCCGATGATCCGCGCGCCTTCGGGCATTTGACCAATCGCGAAACGATGGCACAGCCCCGGCAGGATCTTGCGCTGTGCCAGATCACCGGTGGCCCCAAATAACACCAGATCAAATGGTTCTACCGGAATGACGCGTGAAACCATCACAGGCTCCTTCTGAGTGTGCCGATATCAACCTAACATGGCGCGAACCCGCGCAATACAAAGACTGTTATCGCTAACATTGCCTGCGTATTAGAAAGACCCCACAGAAAAATCAAGCAGAGTTTCCGAAATTCGAAGCGAATTGCGCGTTATCCTTGGTTGCGCAGCCATTCCATCACGGCCGGTCGCACACTTTGTTCGCCACGATGGCGGGCATCAGCAATGATTTTACGCACTTCTGTCAAATCGCAGCGTAACAGCAGGCTTTTGACCGGTCCGATCGAGGCCGGGCGCATCGACAACGTCCGTATCCCCATTGCCGCCAGACACAGCGCCTCGACCGGGCGGCCCGCATCCTCGCCACAGAAACTAAGTGGAGTGTCCGATATATCACAGCGTTCGACGATCCGCTCCATCAAGCTAAGAAAACTGACGTTCAGTGTGTCATAGCGCCGACGCACCAGCTCGTTTTCGCGGTCAGCAGCAAAGAAAAACTGTTTGAGGTCGTTGCCGCCAATCGAGATAAAGTCCACCTCGTCAAAGAACTTTTGTGGGGCAAAGGCCAGCGATGGAGTTTCCAGCATCGCGCCGACCTCAAGCATTTCAGGCAGGACGTGACCCAAACGCTTCTCGCGTTCGATGGTCTTGTTCACTTCCCAGCGGGCTTCTCGGAATTCGTCGGCTTGGGCCACAAATGGGAACATGATCGTCAGCGGCCGACCATTGGCAGCCCTCAGAAGCGCTTGCAACTGCATCCGCATGACGCCGCGTTTGTCCAGACCAACCCGAATAGCGCGCCAACCCAGCGCCGGGTTCGGTTCTGCCACATGTTTCATATAGGGCAAAACCTTGTCTGACCCGATATCCAGTGTGCGGAACACAACCCGTTTGTCCCCCGCCGCATCCAGAACACGTTGATATTGGGTGACAAGTTCTGACCGCTTCGGCATTTGATTTCGGATCAGAAATTGCAGTTCGGTACGGAATAGCCCCACACCTTCAGCACCTGAGGTCCCCAACGACGGCAAATCAGCCATCAGGCCCGCGTTCATGACCAGATTGATGCGCGACCCGTCCCGCGTCACACACGGCGTTTCACGGATCGACGCATAGCGCTCCTGCGCCTTGGCCTGCATTGCGATTTTGTCGCGAAATGCGCTGACCACGGTATCTTCCGGGCGCAGATGCACGACGCCCTGATCGCCATCGACCAGTACATGATCGCCGTTCAACGCTTCGGTCGTGATCCGTCCCACATGCACCACAAGCGGGATTGCCAATGCACGCGCGACGATAGTCGCATGGCTGCCGACAGAGCCCTCCTCGAGTATGATCCCTTTCAGCGCCCGCCCGTATTCCAGCAGATCTCCGGGGCCGATGTTGCGCGCGACCAGGATGGGATCAGGTGGCAAATCGGCACTGTCGGTTTTGCCCTGCCCGGTCAGAATGCGAAGCAATCGGTTGCTGAGATCATCCAGATCCGCAAGGCGCTCGCGCAGGTAGGGGTCTGTGACCTGTCCCATCCGCGCGCGGGCCTGAGATTGTTCCTTCTCAACTGCGGCTTCAGCGCTGAGGCCAAGGGCAATGTCCTCTTCCATCCGCCGCATCCAGCCTTTGGAATTGGCAAACATCCGATACGCTTCCAGCACCTTAAGCTGTTCCGTGTCGCCGTCCTGCGAGATTTCCAGCATCTTGTCGACACCGACGCGCAGTTCGTCGACCGCTTCGACCAGTCGCTCGCGCTCTCGGTGCGGGTCTTCGGCGATCGGGTTGGTAACGACCACGCGGGGTTCGTGCAGCCAGACATGGCCTTCGGCAGACCCTTCCTGCGCTTGGCCGCCGGTCAGCTGAACAGATTGCTGGTGCAAGGGCGACAACGCAGCACCTTCACCAACAAAAGCGCCAAGTTCGGCCATTTCGGCCAGAACCATAGCGACCACTTCCAGCGCATAAACCTCATCCGCAGAAAACTCGCGCGCCTCACGCGACTGGACA
>NZ_JBXWSB010000118.1:0-13501 GCF_059613205.1 Ruegeria sp. BHSB064 | reverse complement strand
ATTGAAAAGTGGGTTCGAGACGCGAAATGGTGACAGGAAAGAACCTACGATATGCGTGCGTTGTAACCGTGTATCGTAGGTTATTTAATTTTTTCAAAACAGTAATTTACTCTGAATTTTCCGCAGCTTTTTCCTTCTTCCCCCAGTTTGACCCCAGAATGTTAGGCAAACTTGCGCGAGTCTTCGGTCGGACGCGAAAATTAGTTTCCTTCAAGTATTTGTTTTTATTGGTAAAATGTGGCTGGGGTGGTAGGATTCGAACCTACGATGCACGGTACCAAAAACCGCTGCCTTACCACTTGGCTACACCCCAACGGTGAGCGGCTGTCTACGATTGTTGTTGGCGGGGTTCAAGGGCTATTTGGCAAAAAAATGTGAGCGCCGGAAAAATTTTTGAGGTGATCATTTGGTGGCGACCAACACTGCCCCGACACGGTTCCCAGCCTGAACCATGTCATGAGCGGCCGCGCAGTCTTCTAATGCAAAGACGCTCTGGACAGGACAGGTCAGGGCACCCTCGGTCAGCGCCTTGTGAAGGGTTTCGATAGCGGTAGATCGTAAACTTGCTGGCAAGAGATAGATCAGGATCGTCTCGAGCGTCACGGCCTTGAACATCATTGGTCCAAAAGGAAAAACCGGTGTCATGTTTTGCGCTGAGCCGTAGGCGTTGATACGGCCGTTTTCGGCAATTACGGTGGTGTTCGTTTCGATATTTGCTCCGAACTCGACATCAACGATTCGGCTGATTGTACGCCCGTCATTTGCGTCCAAAATCTGACCAGCGAGATCTGGGCTGCTGTAGTCGAGCACCACATCCGCGCCAGCTGATTGCACCCTGTCGAAATTGCGGCGGCTGGCGGTCGTGATCACGCGTGCGCCCGCCCGTTTTGCAAGCTGAACGGCCAGATACCCGACCGTACCAGCACCACCGTGAATCAGAATCGTATGCCCTTTGGGTGCGCCACCTGAAAACACAGCTTGGCAGGCCGTCAGGCCCGGAATGCCCAGAACCGCACCGGTCTCGAGCGATACCGAATCTGGTAATTCAACGGCTTGATCGCTGGGCAAGGTGATGTGGCTGGCGGCTGTTCCAAATGCGCGTTCCCATTGACCATTCCAGACCCACACGCGTTGTCCGATCCGGGACGCGGGGACGCCGTCGCCGACAGCTGAGATCACGCCAGACCCGTCGCTATGGGGGATGATCAAAGGGAAAGGAGGCTCGGTGACGCCGGGCCGGGCTCCGGCGCGGGCCTTTATGTCGGATGGGTTGACGCCTGAAAATGCCAACTCGACAGTGACTTCACCCGGGCCGGGAAGAACCGGAGGAAGGTCTTGAAGATGCAAGACTTCGGCTGCATCTCCGAAAGCGGAATAGGTAACTGCGCGCATGGAATCCTCCGTTTGTCCCAGTTACAACTTAAACCGGCGGTGAATTCAAACCTCTTGCAAACGATTATCGCCGTAACACCGGGCGGGCGTCTTATTCGCGGATCTCTGAAGGGTCGACACCCCATAGGTTCGATTTCAGCGTCCAACCGCGATACCCGCCTGCCGTGATCCGGCACCAGTCCAGCGAGCAGGTTCCAAGTCGAGCCACCACACCGGTTTCAAAATGTGCATTCACGGGGGAATTGGGGTCGGGGCGGGTATAGACAGGCAGCATGTCAGATTCGATCAGCACGGTGCGCACACCTGACAACAGGGCATAGTGAACCCAGCCACCGGCCCCGTCTCGGTCCTGTACCTTGCGCCAGTTGCCGTATTCCGCCGTGACTTGCAGTGGCATCCCGCGCCGTTTGAAGACCCAGTCGATTCGATGACTCAGCGATGGTCCGCGCCGAACATTCCCTTCGGCGGCCTTCATTGACACATAACGGGGCAGGGGCAGGTTGGTGACGGATCCACGCTTATCCTCGGCATGCGCGGCACAAGCGCCGAACATGACCAGAAATGCGGATATCGCCGCCAGACATCGGCGTTTTACCGGTCGAATACCACTCACTGACTGCCCGCTCTTATGCCTGTTGATCCGGTTTCAAAAAAAGGTCGACTCAATGCCATTGGGGTTCTTGTGCCCCGCCTTATCCTGCGCCACGATGCCATGGCGCGCGTCTGTTTGCAAAGCAGTGGGAGGGCCAAGGTGCCAAGAGAACGTCTGAGTGTTGTCGTTACGCGACGGTTGCCCGAAGCGGTGGAAACCCGGTTGAGCGAGTTGTTTGACGTGCGCCTGCGCGATGACGACACGCCGATGACAAGGGATGAACTTGTCGCCGCAGTGCAGGATGCTGATGTGCTGGTGCCAACGGTTACCGATACAATTGATGGCGGCCTGTTGGGGCAGGCCGGTCAAAACCTTAAGCTGATTGCCAATTATGGGGCTGGCGTCGACAATATCGACGTGGCCACGGCCCGTCAGCGCGGTATTCTGGTGTCGAACACGCCCGGCGTGCTGACCGATGACACTGCGGACATGACGATGGCTCTGATCCTGGCTGTCACGCGGCGCATTCCTGAAGGGTTGAGCGTGATGCAACAGGGTGACTGGTCGGGCTGGGCGCCCACTGCTTTTCTGGGCGGCCGCATAGGTGGTCGGCGTTTGGGTATTCTGGGCATGGGTCGCATTGGACAAGCCGTTGCCCGACGGGCAAACGCGTTTGGAATGCAGGTTCATTACCACAACCGTCGCCGATTGCGCCCCGAAACCGAGCAAGAGTTAGAGGCGACCTATTGGGAAAGCCTTGACCAGATGGTGGCACGAATGGATGTGATCTCGGTCAATTGCCCATCAACCCCTTCGACATTCCACCTGATGAACGCACGTCGACTGAAGCTGATGAAACCATCGGCAGTGATCGTGAACACTTCGCGCGGTGAAGTTGTGGACGAAAACGCATTGACCCGGATGATCCGTGCAGGCGAAATCGCAGGGGCGGGGCTGGACGTTTACGAACAGGGTACTGATGTGAACCCGCGGCTGCGGCAGCTGCCCAACGTTGTGCTGTTGCCGCATATGGGATCGGCCACGCTGGAAGGGCGGATCGAAATGGGTGAGAAGGTTATCATCAATATCAAAACCTTCGAAGATGGCCACCGTCCGCCAGATCAGGTTGTGCCATCCATGCTCTGAGCCACCGGAAAGGAGCCTGAATGGATGTGATTGAAGGGGGATGTCGCTGCGGACGATTGCGCATCGCGGCTTCGGGCCGTCCTCTTCGGGTTGGGATTTGTCATTGCCTGGACTGCCGCAAGCATCATGGAGCCTTGTTTTATGCGGCAGCGATTTTTCCCAGCGAGGCCGTCAAGATTTCCGGCCCGTCACAGGGGTATGCAGATCGGTTCTTTTGCCCAACCTGTGGCTCACCGGTTTTTGCGCGCAGCGGTTCCGAGGTCGAAGTGCATCTGGGGTGTCTCGACGCGCCCGACCAATTGACGCCTACATACGAGTGCTGGGCTTCGCGGCGCGAAGGTTGGTTGCCCAAGTTCACTGGAATGACCCGTTTTGACGAGGATCGGGATGACGCCGCGCCACAGGCTTAGTGCGAAACATCGCCGTGCGCTTGTGTTCGCTGCATAGGCCGTTGCAGCGTTTAACCATTGCGTAAAGGTCAGAAATAAAAGAAAAAATTGGAGGATTGGATCAGATGAGATGTGTTTCCGTTTTTTTGCTTTCGGTGTTTGCGTTTTCGGCACCTGGTTTCGCCCAGGAGGCGGCCGACGCTGTTGCACCGGAAACCGCCACTGATGGGCAAGTGCAAGCCCTGACCGAAGAGGTCATCGCTGCGTTTGAGGCCAAGCTGGACGGCGTTCCCGTCACGTCCGAGAACTGGATGGTGGCCGCCGCCAACCCTCTGGCCGTTGAAGCCGGGGCCAAAGTATTGCGTGCGGGCGGGTCTGCTGCGGATGCGATGGTGGCCGTGCAGGTTGTGCTGGGTCTGGTCGAGCCGCAATCTTCGGGTCTGGGCGGCGGTGCGTTCCTGGTCTGGTATGATGCAGCGACAGGGCAGATGACAACGCTGGACGGGCGCGAAACCGCACCACAGGCGGCCACACCAACGCTGTTTCAGGACGAAAACGGTGAGCCGCTGAAGTTCTTCGATGCGGTGGTCGGGGGATTGTCTGTGGGCACTCCGGGAACCCCTGCCTTGCTGGAAGAGGCGCACCGCCGTTGGGGGCGTTCCTCTTGGCCCGGTCTGTTTGCCGATGGCATCCGGTTGGCGGACGAAGGTTTCCTGGTCTCGCCGCGCTTGGCCAGCCTTGTTGACAACGACGCCGAGCGCCTGTCGCGTTTTCCCGAAACGGCGGCCTATTTCTTGCCGGGTGGAGAGCCACTGCAGCAAGGGCAGCGCCTGATGAACCCGGCCTATGCTGATACCTTGCGTATTTTGGCCAATGACGGGGCCGCAGGCTTTTATGGCGGTGAGATTGCTGCTGATATTGTCCACACGGTTCGGAACGCTCCGGGCAATCCCGGGGTTCTGTCCGGCATTGATCTGGCGCTGTATCAGGTGATCGAACGCGAACCCGTTTGTGCTGCATACCGCGCGTACGAAGTCTGTGGCATGGGGCCACCATCCTCGGGTGCGCTGACCGTCGGGCAGATTCTGGGGATGCTGAACAGCTATGATCTGGCAGCGATGGGCCCCGAAAGCGCAGAAGCCTGGCGGCTGATCGGGGATGCCTCTCGCCTCGCCTTTGCGGATCGGGGTCGTTACATGGCTGACAGCGATTTTGTTCCCATGCCGACACAGGGGTTGGTTGATCCGGATTATCTTGCGCAGCGCGCGGCGCTGTTGGATACCGAAGGTGCTTTGGCCGAAGTGGCACCCGGCCAACCCGAATTCGACCATGCATTGAATTGGGCGGATGATGTGTCGCTCGAGCTGCCTTCGACTTCGCATATCTCGATTGTGGACAGCTATGGCAATGTGCTGTCGATGACGACGACGATCGAAAACGGCTTTGGTTCGCGTCTGATGACGAACGGGTTCCTTTTGAACAACGAGCTGACGGATTTCTCGTTCAAAACCCATAGCAACGGCGTGCCGATTGCCAACCGGTTAGAGCCCGGAAAACGCCCGCGTTCCTCCATGAGCCCGACCATCGTGATGCAGGACGGCGCTCCGGTTCTGGCCATCGGGTCGCCGGGCGGCAGCCGCATCATCGGCTATGTCGCGAAGTCGATCATAGCTTGGGCCGATTGGGGAATGGATGTACAGCAGGCGGTGTCCTTGCCGCATTTGGTCAACCGCTTCGGTACCTACGATGTCGAGGTAGCTACTGCTGCCGAAGGGTTTACGGACGCTTTGGTTTTACAGGGTTTTGAGGTCAATTCGCGCGACCTGACTTCGGGCCTGCACGCCATTGAAATCGGTGACGTGCTGAGCGGCGGAGCAGATCCGCGCCGTGAAGGGATTGCGCTGGGCGAGTAGGCCCTTGGTAAAAGTGGGGATTGCCCAAACTTTGCGGGCCTTTTACTCATTGGCTTAAAGGCTCGCAGTGTATTGGGGCAGGGGAGGATGACCATGGTGCAAGCTAACTCCTTGCCTAGAAATGAAACAGGCATAGAAACCGCGATCAGCATTCTCAAGCAGCGTTTCGGCGACAGGCTGCAAGCAAGCGCTGCGATCCGGGAACAGCACGGGCACACCACGACTTGGATCGAAAACCAAAGTCCGGATGCCGTGGTTTTCCCACACACAACGCAAGAGGTTTCAGACATTGTCAAAACCTGTTCGGCGCACCGAGTACCGGTTATACCTTTCGGCACCGGAACGTCGCTTGAGGGGCATGTGAATGCGCCTGCTGGCGGCATCTCGGTGGACCTCACACAAATGGACAAGATGCTGGCGGTTCATGCTGAAGATCTGGACTGCGTCATACAACCCGGCGTGACCCGCGAAGCGCTGAATACGCATTTACGCGATCAGGGTCTGTTCTTTCCGATTGACCCCGGGGCCAATGCGTCGCTGGGCGGCATGGCGGCCACGCGCGCCTCGGGCACCAATGCGGTGCGGTATGGAACAATGAAGGACAATGTTCTCAGCCTTGAGGCCGTCATGCCGGATGGCCAGATCATCCGCACAGGGCAAAGGGCCAAGAAATCCTCGGCCGGGTACGATCTGGCCCGCCTTTTGATCGGGGCTGAAGGCACGCTTGGGATCATCACTGAACTGACCCTGCGGCTGCATGGAGTCCCCGAAGCGATCAGTTCCGCGCGATGCTCGTTTCCAACGGTAGACGCGGCGTGCCGCGCAGTGATGATGACCATTCAGTATGGCATTCCGGTCGCCCGGATCGAGTTGCTGGACGAAATGTCGGTTCAAGCTGCCAACGCCTATTCCGGGCTGAGCCTGCCGGAAACGCCGCTATTGCTGTTGGAATTTCATGGCTCGGAAAGCGGCGCGGTAGAGCAGGCCGAGACTTTTGGCCAGATCGCAGAAGAATTCGGCGGTACCGATTTTGCCGCGACCACGACCACCGAAGAACGGAACAAGCTGTGGCAGGCCCGCCATGATATGTATTGGGCGTGTCTTCAACTGCGCCCCGGCGCACGTGGCATTTCGACTGACGTTTGTGTGCCGATCTCACGTTTGGCCGAGTGTGTGACGCAAGCCCAAAGGAAAGCAGCCGACCTTGACCTGCTGGCGCCCATCGTGGGGCATGTGGGGGATGGCAATTTCCACACTCTGCTGCTGATCGACATGGAAAACGCCGATGAGGTTGCCAAAGCCGACGCCTTTGTGGGCTGGCTCAACGATCTTGCAATCTCGATGGAGGGCACTTGCACCGGGGAACATGGCATAGGGCAGGGCAAGCGGCCTTACCTTGAGAAAGAGCTGGGGGCCGCCACGCAGTATATGGCCGCTATCAAGGCCGCGCTGGATCCCCTCAACATTATGAACCCCGGCAAAATTCTGTCCGATCGGTCCTAGAGGTTTCGCGATCTGGTCGGTTTTGTGCCCTTAAATCGTCCACATGTTTTGGTCTGAAAGGCGCAAAGACAGACAGGTGGTCGACATGAGTGCAAAATATCTGGCAGGCTTTGTTACAGTCTGTGGTCTGGCTGTTGCAGGGCTGGATTATTACCAGCAGGCCAAGGCATCGGAGGACGGCATAAGCTTCAAAGGCTATCTGGCCTCGGTATCCTCGCGTGCCGGGTTCACAGACAACCATGCTGAGGCAGAGGCATCCCAACCGCAGGAACCAGCTTCGCTGAAACCTTCAGACGAGGGTGGCAAACTGGTTTGTACCACGGTCGGAACCAGCAAACGTTGCAGTTCCAGTGGCTGAAGTGAGCGGCTGAATGACCGAACTGCGACCTGCATTTAGTGTTCGGGTCGTTTTTTTCCTATCACTGGTCGGATGAATGTCGCGCGTCGCCCCTTAACTGCGCCATATGGTGTCAGCTGAATTCAAGGGGAGACGCCCGGTTATGAAAACCCAAGTCAAAGCACTGGTCGTTGGCGGTGGCGCCATCGGAACCTCGATTGCCTATCACCTGGCCAAGGCTGGCTGGGATGACGTGATGCTGATCGAACGGGACGAGTTGACCTCTGGCTCGACCTGGCACGCAGCTGGCCTTTTGCCGCTGTTCAACATGTCTTACGCAACCACCCATATCCACAAATACTCGGTCGACTTTTACAAGACGCTGGAAGAGGAAACCGGTCTGAACGCAGGCTTTGCTGTGGTTGGCAACCTGCGCATGGCGCAAACGCAGGATCGTATGGATGAATACATGCTCTATGCCTCCACGGCCGAGACATGTGACGTCAAATACGAATGGTTGACCCCGGATCAGATCAAAGAGCGCTGGCCCCTGATCGAAACCGGCGATCTGAAAGGTGCGATCTATCACACTGAAGACGGCTATATTAACCCCGCGGACGTCACCCAGGCCATGGCCAAAGGTGCACGTCAACGCGGCGTGGATATCGTCCGCAAGATGCAGGCAGATGCCTTCCACTGGAACGGCACCCATTGGGAAGTCACCTGCACCAAGATGGTCGAACAGGGTGGTAACCTTGTCCCGTCGGATGAACGGGTCGTCATCACCGCCGAACACGTTGTGACGGCTTCGGGCAACCACGCGCAACGCACCGCCAAAATGCTGGGCATCAAGATGCCTGCAATTCCGGTCGAGCACACCTTTATCGTCATGGACAAAGATCCCGAGCTGGTCAAATGGCGTGAAGCTGGCAACCCCGAGCACCCCGTTGTGCGCGACGCCGACAACGAATCCTACGCGCGCGAAGAGCGCGGCGGCTGGATTCTGGGTATCTACGAGCACGGCGCGCCTGCGCGCTTCGAATACGGCGTGCCGGATAGCTTCCGTGCCGACCTGTTCCCGCTGGATATCGACCGGATCGCGGACCAGTACATGGCGATGGCAGAACGCGTGCCGTCCTGCGCCGACTCTGGTCTGAAAGACGATTTCAACGGCCCGATATGCTACACCCCCGACGGCAACCCGCTGGTTGGCCCAGCTCCGGGCCTGCGTAACATGTGGCTGGCCGAGGGCTTTTCGTTCGGGATCACCGCTGCTGGCGGCACCGGCTACTATCTGGCGCAGATGATGGTCGACGGTGAAGCCGAGATCGACATGGCCTCGCTGGACCCCAAGCGGTATTCGTCCAACTGGATGACCACCGAGTTCGCGGCCCGCAAGAACGAAGAGTGCTATGAGCACGTCTACATCCTGCACCACCCCGACGAAGAGCGTGAAGCCTGCCGTCCGCTGCGCACAGTTCCGGCCTATGACCGCCAGAAAGCACGTGGCGCTCAGTTCGGCTGGGTCAACGGCTGGGAACGCCCGAACTATTTCGGCCCCGTCGATGCACCTGAAAACTTCGACAAGGAAAGCCGCTCGTTCCGCCGTGGTGGCTGGTGGCAATATGCCGTCGAAGAAGCCAAAGCGATCCGCGAAGGCGTTGGCCTGATCGACGCGTCAGCCTTCACCAAACATGTCGTCAAAGGCCCCGGAGCGACCCAGTTCCTGGATTGGTTCACCTGCAACAAGCTGCCCAAGGTCGGTCGTATCAACCTGACCTACGCGCTGACCTCGCACGGCACCACCCGAACCGAATACACCATCGTCCGCAATGGTGAAAACAACTACTACATCGTCTCCGCCGGTGCTTGGACCGAATACGACGCCGACTATCTGCGTAAGGCGGCCGAGGACAAGATGGAGGAGTTCGGGTACATCGAAATCCAGGACGTGACCACTCAGTGGGGCGTTTTTGCCATCGCCGGGCCCAAGTCGCGAGACGTGCTTAAAGAGGTCATCAAAGACGCCGATCCGGACACCGCGCTGTCCAACAAGCGCTTCCCGTGGCTGTCGGCACGTCAGATCGAACTGGGTATGTGCCCTGTAAACGCGATCCGTGTGGCCTATACAGGTGAACTGGGCTGGGAACTGCATCACCCGATCGAAATGCAGAACTACCTGTTCGACCTGCTGGAAAAAGCAGGCGAGAAGCACGGTATGAAGCTGGTCGGAGCGCGCGCCCAGAACTGGCTGCGTCAGGAGAAATCCTACCGTGCCTTCGGTACCGAACTGGGCCGTGATGCGACCCCGCTGGAAGCTGACCTGCCGCGCTTTGTGGACCTGTCCAAGGAGTTCTACGGCAAGGCCAAGCTGGAAGAGACCGGTGTACGCGCAAAGTGTTGTACCCTGCTGATCGACGGGCCGGACGACGCTGATCCTTGGGGCCGTGAGGCGCTGTACACCTTGGAAGGTGAACGCGTGGGTCGTCTGACCTCGGGTGGCTATTCGGTGGCCTTCGAGAAGTCCATCGGCATGGGCTATGTGAAGCCCGAACTGGCGGTCGAAGGCACCAAGTTGAAGGTCAAAATGCAGGATAAGCTGTGGGATGCTGTTGTCACTTGCGACAGCCCATACGACCCGAAGAACGAGGTTATCCGCAAAGACGGATAGGCCGCAGTCGATAGTAACAGCTGTGCAATAAATGCGCCGCCTATGGCGGCACATGCCTCCGGCGGAGGTATTTTGAAACAGAAGAAGAGGGGGCTGGTTTTTTTTAGATCCAGCCCCCCTGCTTTTTGCAAGGGGGCCTTCTCCTGTTGCGGTCATCGGCGCCTCCGCCTGTACCGCAAAACCATCATTCCCGTTCAGAGTTAACGATCCGTTACTTCTTCTGTTCAAAAATACCTCCGCCGGAGGCAAGCCTGCGTGAGCAGGCTTTTTGGGAAGGCTCCGAGACTACAGGGCGTTCAATTCATCGAAACACTCCAGCGCTTTGGCGGCATACATCATGGCCGGTCCTCCACCCATCTGAATGGCCATGGCCAATACATCCGACACTTCATCCCTTGTCGCGCCTGCTTTGATCAGGGCTTCTGTGTGCAGGGAAATACAGGGCTCGCATCGGAGTGTAACCGACATGCCCAAAGCGATGAATTCCTTTGTCTTGTAGTCAAGTGTTCCACCTTCCTTCACAACCTTCCCAAGCGCCCCGAACGCACGCGTGGTTTCCGGAATTGACCCGTTGAGATTGCGGAGGCTCTTGCGCGTTTCCGAGAGTTTTTCTTGCCAGACCATTTCAGCCGCCTTTTCATATTGCACAAGTTGAATATGACGCGAATAACAGGGCTCTGACTTTGATCTCGATCAGTCCGCTGGTCGCGATGAGATAAATGCAAGGTTGTTGGCAGGCATATAGGCTGTGCTCAGCACGTTGAGGCCAACTTCCTCAAACAACGCAAGTATGTCGGTGTCATTTTTGTACCCAATGTCCGGGTCTTGTTGCGTCAGAGCTTGGTGAAATCTCTTGTCTCCGTCACTGGTGAGCAGTCCCGACCGCTTAAACGGCCCGTATAGAACAAACCTTCCAGATGGCGCGAGTGCCTTGGCGACCTCTGAAAAAATGGTTCGTGTTTCCTGCCAGCTGATCAAGTGTATCAGGTTGATCAACACGATTATGTTTTGTCCGGGGAACCGAGCATGCCAGCCTGCGGCGGTCGCATCCAGTTCTTCGGCCATGGCGACATTCGGAAACTCGCGCGCGTAGGCGTCGATACTGGCCCGCCGATCCGGGTCGATTTCCGTAGGCTGCCACTCCAGACCGGGCAACTGTGCCGCAAAAGCCGTAATATGCTGACCGGTCCCACTGGCAATCTCCAGCGCCTGCCCTTGTGACGGAGCCCAGTCGCGCAGCAATGCGCATAAGACGTCAGAGTTTCGCGATGCCGCAGGGGCCACCATTTTGCCGTCCTCGGCTGTATTGGCGACACTGGCAGAGGAGGGAAGCTTGCGTTTGGTCATCGCTTCAACCTTTCCGGGGTCAGCATGGCAACACTTTCGGCGTCAAGGGCAGGGGGGTTGCCGACCACCAAATCGCAAAGTAGCTGAGAGGCGGCCGGTGCCGTTTGGAAACCATATCCGCCTTGGCCCGCGCTCCAGATAAACGTTGGGTCGTATGGGTCCCGTCCAAGCACCAAAGTTCCGTCAGGGGAAAAACTGCGTAGGCCGGCCCAACTTGTTTCGACCCGTTTGACTGCTTCGGTCATCAAGGCTTCGTAGCGTGCCAAACCTTCTGCCAGCACCATGTCATCAGCATAGGCATCCTGAGGTGGAACTGGGTCTGCTTCGGATGGTGAGACCAGCAGTTTGCCAGCATCGGGTTTTGCATACCACGTTTCACCCACGCCAAGCATCATGGGCCAGCGCGACACATCATGGCCTCCGGGGGCGGGCAGTCGGGCCATAGACCGGCGGCGTGGCGTAATACCGACAGGAGGAAGGTTCGCAAGATCGGCAATTTCGTCGACCCAGGCCCCTGCGGCATTAATCAGATTGCGCGCCTCAAAACTCTGACCGGCGGTGACGATCCAGTGTATGTCTTTGCGGATGGCCGTGACCTTGTGTTTGGTTGCAACCGTCCCGCCGTTGTGCCGGATGGTCCGGGCAAAATCCTGCAACAAACGATCCGTGTCGATGTCAAATGCGGCCTCGCTGACCGCTGCAAAACCGATCTGCTTGCGATTCAGGATCGGAACGCGCGCGATGGCATCTTCTACAGGTATCTGGGTCATGTTCAACTCGGTGCAATCGGCAGTGAACAGCTGAGCTTGGTCTTGCGCGCCGACTAGCAGCAACCCACGAGGGGTCAGATAGCCACCGTTTTGAGTGTGCAGAAAGTCAGCCCCGGCTCTGTTCAGGGCGACCACTGAAGGGGGTCCATAGCTTTCTTCAAACAGTGCCGCAGACCGCCCGGACGCGTGATAGCCCAAGGCGTCTTCGGCTTCGAGCACCATCACTTTTCCGTGCGTCGACAGACGTGCGCCCGCGCTGAGACCGGCGATACCGCCTCCGATGATCAGAAAATCAATCATTTCTTGCTAACCCTACAGATCAAAGACAGGCTGGTTTTCTGCGGAGACATGTTCGCCCGCGCGCCTCTGGTTCGTGTTGCGTATTGCTTTCCGGACTATAAGCAGCCTTGAATTTGTGCTTCAACCCGGTCAAAGACGTATCAAAATAAACAGGAGGGTAATGTGACTGCTGCGGACCTTCATCCAATGGCGACAGGGCATATTCCCCGATACGTCGTCGCAGCTGACGGAAGCGACTACCTATTTTCAGCAATGGTTGTTTTCTTTGTCGTTCTGGTGGTGCTGATCGGTGTTGGTTATCTGACGCTTCACTCGGTCCCCGAGAAAATGGCCCACGAAAACAATCACCCACAATTCCAGTTGGTGGGTATTCTGGCGCTGCTTGCATTGTTTACACATAATGGTCTGTTCTGGGTTGCCGCCATACTGGTCGCAGGGTTTCAATTTCCGGATTTTGCAACGCCACTTCGAAACATTGCTGATGCCATTCGTTCTCTTGCTCGGGTCCCAACGCCCGAACCGATGCCAGAGGTGACAGCACCGACGCCACCCGCATCAGAAAAAGGCGAAGCGCAGGAGCACAACAAATGATCGAGACCATGCTCTGCGCCTTGATTACGGTGCTGCCCGACTACCTGTTCCGCCGGTTTGTTCAGGGCAAACGTATCGGTCACGAGATCACCTTGTTTACCATGTGGTACGAACTGCGTTGGGGTTTGACGACATGTGCCATTCTGGCGCTGACCGTGATCACCACGTTGTTCTATTTTCACCCGGCCAGCAAAACCGCCGCGTCCTATTTCCGTACCGTGACGATCCTGCCGCAACTGGGGGGTCGTGTGTCAGAAGTATTCGTTAAGAACAACGAACTTGTAACGGCTGGGCAGCCGATTTTCCGGATCGAGGATTTCAGCCAGACCGCGCAGGTTCAGGCGGCAAATGCACAGATCGCACAGGTTCAGGCCTCGCTTAAGGTTGCAGAAACAGACATGGCCGAGGCTGACGCAGGTATTGCCGGTGCAAAGGCTGCTCTGGCGCAGGCGCTCGAGGATTTGGAGCGTAACACAACCTTGCGGGACGAAGGATCAAGCGCGGTACGTCTGGCTGAGATCGAGCGCCTGGAAAACCTCGTCGCCGAGCG
>NZ_JBXWSB010000117.1:0-13455 GCF_059613205.1 Ruegeria sp. BHSB064 | reverse complement strand
GCTGTCAGATCTGGCTGAGTTGGACGTACATGTCGGATTGCGATATCAGCCTCACGTCGCTGTATGTCTCGTAAGTCATTTGCAGCAACAACGTCTATCTCCAGTCGCGGTGCCGCAAGGCGGATCTTTTTCAGTATCGGCGGCAGTTGATAGGCAGACATCACATCGGACGCAGTAATCCTGACTTGCCCTTCAACAGCTTGCGACTGGCTTGTCGCAGTAAGTGAAATCCTGTTTGCCACGTCCGCCATTTCTCTGACATGCAACAAAAGCTCGGCGCCAGCTGTCGTCAAATTAAGCGACTTGCCGACTCTTTCAAACAAGGTGATACCAAGTGCCGTTTCCAGCGCAGCAACTTGACGGCCGACGGTGGGTTGAGTTTGCTCGAGTACGCGCGCCGCAGCGGAAAACGAGCCCTCTTCGGCTGTCGCGAGAAAGGACCGTACCTGATTCCAGTCGAAATTGATGGCTTTCCAGTTCATGCATTTATGCATAACAGTTCTGCGGATTGTGGCAATTTCATAAATGATTGTTTGGAAGTAAAGGATACGGCAACAACCTTTTAAGAGAGTAATGAAATGGCTGCTTTATCCAAGGATGCTGCATTCTGGAGTAAAATCTCGCGAAAGTATGCGGCAGACCCAATCCGCAACATGGAAGGGTATCTGAAAACACTCGAGCTGACGAAGTCGTACCTGAATGCCGAGGACAACGTACTGGAAATCGGGTGCGGGACGGGTTCAACCGCGCTGCTGCTTGCGCCGCATGTTGCCCATGTCACGGCCACGGATCTCGCTCCGGGCATGATCGAAATTGCCGATGAGAAACGTGCGAAAGAAGGATTGGAGAATGTCACTTTTAAAGTGGCCGAAGTTCGTGAGCACAGTCTTGACGAAGGTTCTTACGATGCGGTCTTGGCGCATAACTTGCTTCATCTCCTTCCCGATTTGGACCAGGCGCTCGAGCACATTTCCGCGCTCACAAAACGCGGTGGGCTTTTCATATCCAAAACCGTCTGCGCACCTGAGAGCGGTGGATTCAAGTATGCGATGATCAGTCGGGTTGCGATCCCAGTCATGCAGGCTCTTGGGAAAGCCCCGTTTGTGGATTTCGTGTCTGGATCAGCGCTTGAGAAGAAAATTTCGTCCGCAGGCTTCGATATCCTTTTTACTTCTGATCAAGCCTCAATGCTCCAGAGCCGCTATATTGTCGCACGTAAAACTTGAATCTGTCCTTCTCCCACCCTTGTCGCTGAAACGATCTTTGCTTCGCAAAATCTTTCATTTGTCATTCTCGAATGTACGAAGAGTTTGTGAGTTTGTTTTCAGTTCACAAAAGCTACTGCGAGCGGCAAGTTTGTCCGCTAAGCGTGCGTTTGCCTGAAACCGAACTTCGCACCCGCTGCGAAGGTCGGCAATGCGGACGCTACAGCGCAGAGGAGCGCTGCTTAAGCAACGACCGCTTTAGACCTTTCACCTACGAAAAAATTTGACGATGATTTCTTGCCCGCTGTGGACGCTAATGAGCCCGGTGTTTGATCGTTGGTATGCATAGCCCTGCCGCCAAGTAAGCAAAGACTCGGAGCTTATGGTTGCCACAGAGCTCGAAGCATTTCACCGATCTTACCAACTTATTCAGATAGCAGTTCAGTCACAGGCGGCTGTCACAGTCATTTCCACCTTCAGAACATCGCGGGCAAGCTTGGACTCTCCACAGGCGCGCGCCGGAGCGTGACCTTCGAGTACCCATGCATCCCAAACGGCATTCATTTCGGCAAAGTCGGCCATGTCAGCCAGCCAGATTTCGCATTTCAAGATGCGGGTCTTGTCGCTGCCAGCTTTGGCCAAAAGGTCTTCGACCTTAGCCAAAATGTCATGTGTTTGTTCAGTTACCGTGGGTGCGTCCGATGTTTGGCCGCATAGGTAGGCAACACCATTGTGTTTGACGATCCGGCTCATGCGTTGGCCGGTTTCGATGCGGGTAATAGTCATGTTTCGAGGTATTCCTGTTAGTGAGTTTTATGGTGGTTTTGGGTGGAATTAGAATAGGTTGTCCAGCAACTCGTTTTGGTAACCGAAGAGCGCAGGCAACCCACCCGTGTGGAGCATTACAACTTTCTGACCAGGTTGGATTTCTCCTGTACTTACCAGATGCAACAACCCCGCGAAGGTTTTTGCGGAATAGACTGGATCAAGAAAGATTCCTTCGGTGCGCGCCATTTTTTCCAAGGCAGCGAGGGTTTTTTCACTTAATTTGCCATAACCGGGGGGGAGTGCCTCATCCAGTACGTTGATCTTGTCCTGCAACGGCGCTGCTTCGATGTCCAGCAAATCGGCCAGTTTCTGCAGAACGGTGTTCATTCGGGCCATTTGCTTTTCGCGATCCCTGCGTACGCAGACGCCAAATACAGAAGCGGCGTTTTCTTCTAAGGCTACTCCAGTCAACAAGCCGCCATGTGTGGCTCCACTACCTGAGGGTACGACAACCGCATCGATATCAGTCATCTGGTCACACAATTCTTGTCCAGCCACGACGTAGCCCAAAGCCCCCAAAGGCGGATGGTTTAATCCCAGGTGAATGACATAAGGTTTGCGCCCTTGCGCCTTCAGTTCGTCGGCACGCGCGTGCAACGCAGCGTCCGCACCGACTTCGTCCTCTCCCTCGGGGTAAGTGATGTGTTCGGCGCCCAGAATTTGTGCCAGCAACACATTCCCGGAGTTGTAATATGCCGCGCCCATATCCGACACACGCTCTTCCAGTTGCAGAACGGATTGCATACCCAGTTTTGCGGCGGCGGCTGCAGCAGACCGAACAAAGTTTGACTGAACTGCGCCCGTAATCAGAATGGTGTCCGCACCTTTCTGAAGGGCATCACCGAAATAGAACTCAAGCTGCCGCGTTTTGTTACCGCCAAACCCAAGCCCGGTCAGATCATCGCGTTTCAGCCAGAGGTTGATGCCTAACTCCGAAGACAATCTGTCCAACCGCTCCAAAGGGGTTGGACCTGTCATGAGCTGGGCGCGGGGAAATCTGTCAAGATTGTTGTCTTGTGTCATCATCTGCCCTTCGAGTTTACGCGATCGAAAATGCGCGATGAAAAAGAACGCCGCAGGCTATCAGAGAAACCACGCGGATACCCGTTGTAACCAAGGCCTGAGGTAAATGGGCCCCCAATGCACGACCAAAAAGGCTGCCGACCAATGTGAGCGCAACGAAGGCCCATAGCTGCGGGCCATAGGTGAAAGTTTGCATCTCAGACAGGCTGTGCAATAGAAATGCGACGCCGTACGCCACCAGCGCAATGGGTTGAACCAACTTGGCAACGTCTTTGGCCGGGCGGCCTTTCGCAATCAGCCCGAAAACCATCAGCGGGCCGGGTGTCGCTGCCCAAACAGTTGCCAGCCCGGACAAGCATGAAACGGTCGAAAACCCCGTTTTTCCAATTGTGCGACGCAAGGGCAGCAGGGTCGTCACAATCCCGATCAGCAAAAGGCTTGCTGTTAGGGCAAGAACAAACGCCTCGCTCAGCCAGGGGTATACGACAAGGCCAGTGATCACACCAAGAAGGCATCCGATGATTGCCGTGCGAATGGTCTGGCGGTCGGCCTTCAGCACGTGTCGGTCTGTCGCGACCGCTGAAACGACGGTATTCAAAAGCAGCAGAATTGGAACAGCGGTTGATGTCCCGAGCAGGATCATCATTGGCGGTCCGGCAAGGATGCTAAACCCTATGCCGACGCCGACTTGAAGCATTGCGCCAAGGCCGATGGCCACCATCAGGATGGTTAGGTCAACGGACACTTAATTCCTCCAAGTTCCGCGCCATACTGTTGTTCCTTTACGTCAAAGGCATGATGCCAACATAGGATTGGCGCGTCGCAACGGTATGCGCCATCTGCGCCAGTGTCGTCAAATCGAAGACGGGAAGCTGCAACTCGTCCTGAAGGCGCGCCGCATAAGGCGGCAAATCGGTACATTCCAACACCAGCGATCGTATGTCCGGCGCTTGGTGTTTAAGTCGCCGCGCGGCCTCAAGGACTTCAGCTTCAATCAGATCGGTGTCCATGCGGGTGCGCGTGTTTTGCAAGATCACCTCGGCGAATTCGCTGGTGTCCTCCAAACCTTGCACCGAGACGGGAATGCCCGCCGCGCCGACACCTTCGAAATGCTTCTGCGTCAGAGCAGATGCATCTGCGGTCAGCACGCCCACCGGGGCATTCGCCCCGGTCATGTGAAAAGCCAGAGGTACCTGTATCAAGCTGGATGCAAAGACAGGCACGGAAACAGCCGCAGCCAATTCTTTTTGAAACAAAGCCAGAAATCCGCAGCTTCCAGTAATTGCCCGAACGCCCTCGGCCTCAAGCCGTTGCGCACCCTTGATAAAGGGTGCCAATAGCTCAGGCGTCGGGTTGTTAAGCAGGGTCGGGACAGTGATGCCGTCGATCATTTCGTAAAGAACCGGAAACGGAAGGCTGGACGGATTCTTGATATGCCCGGGCGGTTTAGGGAAATAGCTTTCAAGGCACAAAACCCCGATCGAAGCCCCGCAGATGTTTTGGCCGCCTTCATAAATTGGCATGGTGCTCAGGTCCTTTCGAATAGGGGATTTAGAAACGGGCCAGCGAGAATGGGTCCAGGTTTATATTCGGGCTGCGATCAGACACGAGATCCGCCACAAGCTCTCCGGTTTTTGGCGCCATCATCAGGCCGTAGTGAGAATGCCCAAACGCGGCGTAGAGCCCGTCCATGCCATCAACCGGCCCGACGGCAGGTAAACTGTCCGGGAAGGAAGGGCGTCGCCCCATCCAGAACTGTGCCTCGCCAGTATCGAGGTCCGGGACCATGGACTTCGCCTGATCGGTCAGAATCTGTTCTTTGCGCGGATTGGCCGGGGCATCGACGCTGCCAAATTCGGCCGTGCCGGCTACCCTCAGACCGCCCTGCATCGAACTTGCGACGACCTTTGCATCTACATCCATGACCGAATTGTTCAGCACAGCTGAAGGGCTTGGAAACTCAACATGGTACCCTCGCTCGGCTACAAGCGGTACGGTTAGCCCCAAAGGTTTCAGCAGGTCGGCAGACCAAACACCGGCGGCAAGCACGACATGGCGCGCGTGCAGCACGTCTTGCGTCGTAGAAAGCTGCCAACCACTTTCCTTGTCGTGGCTCAGCCCGGTGACTTCGGTCCTCACAAATTCAGCCCCTTGCGCATGCGCTTTTTCTGCCAGAACAGCGCCCAATCGTCCCGGAGAGGTCGCGCGCGCCTGACCTTTGATCACAATCGCGGCCTTGAACTCCTCCGACAGTGCAGGTTCCAGGCGGCGCAATTCAGCGCCGTCGACACGCTCTAGTTCACCGCCTTTTTCCCGACGGATCAGATAGCCAAGCCCTTCAAGATCCGCCTCTTCCGGGTTTCGGAACGCGTGGATATAGTAGCTGTCAGTGATCAGGGCTTCGTGCCCGGTGCCTTCCAGGTGTCGGCGATATAGGTCGATGGACGGACGGCACAAAATCTCCATCGCATCCGAGACTTCACGAACCGTCTTTTCGCCAGACTTACCCAAAAAGCGCAGCCCCCACGGGATCATCTTCGGCCAAAAGGATGCCCGGACTGAAAGCGCGCTTTTCGGGTCCAACAGCATCTGGGGCAGCTTTTTCCAAATGCCCGGAACTGCCTGCGGAATGATCGACCAGGGCGACACCACCCCCGCATTGCCGAACGAGGTTTCCTGGCCAGGGTCGCTCCGGTCGATTAAACGGACAGGTATGCCCCGTTCTTGCAGCGACAGCGCGCAACAGATGCCGACGATCCCTGCGCCGATGATGGTCACTTGCTCTGTCATCGTATCAGGCCGGGGAATGGCTGCGATTGCGCGTGATCAGTTGGCTGACAATGACCGGCGAGGCGACAGCAAGCGCAATCAGGTCAGCCGTCAGGCTGGGTGCAACAAAGATCACCCCAGCGATGGCCATCAGGATACGTGACGCGATGTTCAGCGGTTTCAGCCAATATCCGACCACGGCTGCGGACAGGGCGATGACCCCGGCGATACAACTAGTGGCGGTATAGGTGAATTCCCACAGGTTGAACCCGGTTGAGGACACAAACAATAGGACCGGAGCATAGACGAAGGCCATTGGCGCGATCACCTTGCCCAACCCAAGGGTAAAGGCGGAAAGACCAGTTCGGAACGGGTTTGAGTTCGCAATGGCCGCTGCCGCATAGGCCGAAGTGCAGACTGGCGGCGTGATCTCGGACACCACACCGTAGTAGAGCACGAACAGGTGGCTTGCGATCGGCGGGACACCCAGCTGCGCCAGCGCGGGCTGTGCGACCGAGACCAGCATAATGTAAAGCGCAGTGGTTGGGATGCCTGCGCCCATCAGGATGCAAACGATGGCAATGAAGACCAGCGAGATGAACAGTTGCAGGTCTTCCATCGCAAACAACTGCCAGCTGCCGAACGAGATCATATTGTACAGGTCCGAGGCCAGATTGCCTGCGCCTTGAGTGACCATGAACCCAATACGGAAGCCAATGCCGGTTGTATTGATAACACCGACGACGATGCCGACGGCGGCAGCAGCGGCGCCTACGGCCAGCGAGTATTTTACGCCCAACTCAACCGCTTGCAGCATTTCGGGTACTTCGATGCGTTTCTGCGGGTTCAGCGTCGCGATCACCGACAAGGCACACAGGATCACCGTCATTGTCAGATCAAACCCGCCATCCGAAAATTTCCACAGCACGAAGGCCAGGAACGCCGCTGCATAAATCAGCGTGGGCGGCTGCTTGATGCGCGACATACCTGCGATCACCGCCAGAGAAATGCCGCAGAAGGCAGACATAAATGGCGTGTAGCCCGTGAAGAGCACCACCAGCAGACCGATCAGAGGCACGATGTTGGCCCAACCTTCGGCCCAGACGGCCTTGAGCTGCGGCAGCTGCTCTTTCGCCAGGCCCTGCAGGTTCAGTTTGCGCGCCATCAGATGCACCACCGCAAAGACGCCCACATAATGCAGGATCGCGGGGAAAATTGCGGCAATTACGATGGTGGTATAGGGCACCTCGAGGAACTCGGCCATGATGAAGGCAGCGGCCCCCATGATCGGTGGGGTGATCTGACCACCGGCTGAGGACGCCGCCTCGACCCCGCCCGCAAAATGGCCGGGGTATCCAAGGCGCTTCATGTTGGGAATGGTCAGCGCGCCGGTTGAAACGGTGTTGGCCACCGAGGACCCCGAGATCGTGCCGAAAAACGCCGAGGATACCACCGACACCTTTGCCGGACCACCGGTATAGCGGCCCGCCAAAATCGTTGCGTTGTCTATGAAAAGTTGTCCCAACCCGGTGCGCTGCGCGATGACGCCGAACAGGACGAAATGGAACACAATGGTCGAGACGACCCAGAGGGTGACGCCATAGATGCCTTCCTGCGGGAAATACATCGACGACACGAAAGTTTTGAAGTTCACACCGGGATGTTGCAGCAATCCGGGGAAATACGGACCCAACAGGGCGTATGAGATAAACACACAGATGATCAGCGGCAGCACCCAACCCAGCGTGCGGCGCGCGATATCCAGAACCAGCAGGATGATGACCACGCCCAAAACCACGTCATAGGTGTTCGGGTTGCCCATTCGGAACGTCTGTTCCTCGATCCCCAGAAACGGAATGCCGCGCCATGCGACCCCAACATACAGCGCCGCGATGATCCCAAGCGCCATAAAGACCAAATCGTACAGAGGGATGTTGCCGATACGGAACCGGCTGACCTTGAGTGCATAGAGGTTCTTGGAGCCGATAATCGGAATTGTTGCGTAGACCAGAATAAACAGCAGCGCCAGATAGATACCCATGTGCCAATGGTCGGCGGGCAGGCCAAAACCGGCTGTGAAGAATTCATAGAACGCTAAAATCAGGGCAACAACGCGCAGCACCTTGCCCGCGGCGGGTGTGACCTGCCGGACGGCGGCACCTTCGTCGAATTGTTCTTCGATGGCCGCCAGCTCTTCGGCCGTCAATTCGTGGTCATCAAGTTTCTGGGTCTCGGACATGATGGCCCCCTGATTTCGCAAATTTCCAGAGTGCGGTGCCCCGCACAGGGGCACCGGCGACAGGTGTCAGTAAGGTACGTTTACTGAAGCAGACCGGCTTCTTTATAGAATTTCTCGGCCCCCGGATGTAGCGGCACACCCAGCGCCTCGACACCATCCAGCGCCGTATCGGGAGTGATCTGCTTACCTTTGGCGTGACCATTGTCCAGCAGCTTGCGCGTGTTGTCGTTCCACAGCGCCTTGGTCAGGCCATAAACCAGTTCGTCGGACAGTTCCGAGGATACCACCAGCATCGCGCTGACCGCAGGTGTTTTCGTCTCACCGTCGATACCTTCATAGACACCCCCTGGAATGGTCGAGGGAATGTAGGCTGGGATAATCTCGTTGATCTTCGCCATGTCTTCGTCGCTGAAGGAATGCAGATTCATGCCCTTGGTTGACGACAGCTGCACCATCGCGGCAACGGGCCAGCCTGCCGCGTAGAAATAAGCGTCCAATTGACCGTCAGCCAGACGCTCGGCGCTTTGGCTGTTGTTCAGCTCAGCCTCATCCATATTGTCACGGTTGACGCCCCAGGCGTCCAGCATCTGCAGCACGGCAACCTGCGTACCAGAACCGGCTTGCGCGATGCCGACGCGCTTACCTTCCAGATCGCTCAGATCATTGATTGTCTCACCGGCAGGCAGAACCAGGTGCAGATCTTCGGGGAACAGGTTGGCCACGATGCGAAGATTGGGGTGAGGTTTGCCCTCGAACTTACCCTCACCCAGATACATCGAGCGGGTGACGTCGGCTGCGGCCAGACCGGCCTCAAGCTCTCCGTTCTGAACGGCGGCGTTGTTGAACACCGACGCGGTGGTGGATTGTGCGATAGCAATCAGCCCGGGTACACCGCACTGGCCGCCTTCTTCGCACGGGCGCGAACCCGGAGGGGCGGAGATTCCATTTGCGATGGTGCCGCCGATAGGGAAGTAAGTTCCGCCTGCGCCACCTGTGCCGATGCGGAAAAAGGTTGGATCCTGTGCCAGCGCCGGAGCGGCAAGCGCGCCCGCCAGGGCCAGTCCCGTCAAACATTTCACAAATTTCATCATCATCTCCCTAGTTGGATCGTCGGATTCGGTTTGGCCGAATTTCGATCCCGCAAGCGTATTAGCAAATTTCATAAATACAAATTTGTTATATTTCACAAAACTAAGGTTTAGCTTATACATTTACTATGAACCTTATGCAGTTGACCGTTTTTCGCGAGGTGATGGAGACCGGCTCTATCTCTCAAACCGCCAAGAAACTGAACCGCACCCAGCCTGCGATCAGTTTGGCTTTGAAGAACCTTGAAAAGTCCCTTGGCCTGACACTATTCGAGCGTAAGGGACGGCGATTGGTCCCGGTTCCCGAAGCGCATTACCTATTGGCCGAAACAACAGGTATTCTGGACCGCCTGGCGACGATTTCCAGCACAATGGAAGGGCTGATCAAAGGACATTCCGGAAGCCTCAACATTGCCACTATGCCAGGTCCGTCCGCCTTCTTGTTCCCTCGTTACATTAGCCAATCGGTCGGCGAGAACCCCGAGATACGCATCACATTGTCTACGCGCAGTTCGCCTCAGATTATGGAGCTCGCGGGCACGCAGAATATTGATTTCGGCTTTGCAGATTTCGAACATTCCGCCGGCAAAGAGCCTCAGTATTCAACAGAACTGATCCGGGCAGATTGTTTTTGCGCCGTTGATAGTGACAGCCCGCTTGCTTCCCGAAAGATCGTAAACATCGCTGACCTCGACGGGTCGCCAATGGGAGGGCTGCATTCCACGCATCCGTTCCAGCGCAAAATTCGACAAGAGTTTCAGGATGTTTCCGCCAACTATAACCCAACGGTGACCTGTCAGTACTTTCTACCTTTGATACCGTTTGTAAGTTCAGGTCAGTGTTATTCAATCGTGGATCCGTTGACCGTCGCGACAGAACGAGAACTAAACCTTTCAAACGGAAAGGTCGCGTTTTTGCCATTCGAGAAGCCGCTAAGGTATGAATACGCGCTTCTTGAGCCTGACCACAGACCCCCGTCTCAACTGGCTTTGAAGATCAAAGCGGGCTGGAAAGCCGAAGTGTTGAGGATGTTAAAACGGGTGAAGGCCAACCCTCATGCAGTTGGGATGGATGAAGCGGGAAGCGAGCAAAGCTAAACGGCTTTGGTTTTTCTAGCTGAAAATGGTGAGCAGGAAGGTTCGTGTATGATCGAATTTGGCGGGTCACAGAGTCTCGGCCGCCGGTCATCGACGTGTGTTCGCGAGAACCACCAACAATGCAGCTTCGTTTGTGATACTGCCGCCCGGCCAACTTGAAGTTTCGCAGGCGCCGCGACTTGCAATAATTTGGCTTGCACCCGCAGCAATTCGAGGCTGGATCGAGTGACAGCATTGAGCCGGTCAGTGAGGATACACAACCTATCTTTGCGGTTGAAGATCTTTGGCCGCAAGCAAGCCATGCTGGATACTGTTGGAGATGACCAGAAGCTGACTGGTGTCAGGTGGCGTGGCGAAAAATACTGCTACAGCTGCAAGGTAGATAAGGTACGTTTCAAGTGTCAGAGGAAGAAGCTCCTATTTCCTGCAGATTAATTCACGAAGTATGATACCTTCAGGCAGCGTTTCGGTTTTCGATTATAGCGTTGCAAGGCTGCTTGGTTCCCTTCACGGTGTGCGTAGTACTTGATTTTTGTGACGCAAACTTTCGGCTGTGACCTGGTCCGACAATCGGCCCATCATGACAGCATCGACGAATCCGCCCGGGCGACGGGCGTATCTGCGAATGACGCCTTCTCGCTCAAATCCAAACGCTTCGTAAAGCTCGATGGCTTGCGTGTTATCCGACCAGACCAACAGACCGATCCTTTCCAGCTGCAACCAGTTGTCACAAAGATCCAGCATTGCGCCCAGCAACGCTTTGGCTATTCCATTGCCTTGAAAATCGGTGCGGACAGCTACCAGGTCAATTTCGGCTGCGTGATTGTGGCGTGGGACGTCGGGGGCCGACGACATAAAGCAGATGCCAACAACACAGCCGTCCACATCAGCCACCAGTTTGTAGTCACCCGGTCCCGTTTTGATACGCGCCTCGACATTGGCGTTTGCAATATGTGGCAGGCGCATTGTGCCCAACATTACGGAATCATCGGTTAGAATGCATTTGATGTCCGATACGTCCTGTGCTTCGACATGGCGGATTTCAATTCTCATTTTTTGTCCTCTCAATCAGGTCATCTGGCGCGCGACTATTTGCCCACGCCAGTTTCTTCGCCTCGTCGGCCTTTAGGCCACGGAACGATTGGGATGCTCACTTGCACGACCCAAAAAGCGTTTATTGATGGGGCTGTGTGGTTTGACGGCAATCCGCTCGTTTGCCAGGGCTTCAGCTGCGTTGCGATTTCCAGAGCGAAGCGCGGCTTCGGTCAGCGTCCAATCGATAATGTCCCGTTGCGCGTGACTGCCGCCGAAAGAGTTTGCGATAAACCGTGCACTATGGAGCGCATCGGTCGCATCAGCATAGCGACCCTCCCAGAACGCTTGGAACCCTTCGATCAGGGGTAGTCCTGAGGCAGCGGCCCAACGCGATACCTCGTCGCCGCCGGCGGGCGCATTGCGATACTGTTTGAGGATCCGATCAACCTCATCACCACGACCAGAGCCGAGATAGGCCATCGCTGCGTGCCAATCGTTGAACGGATACAGCTTGCCATCAGCATGGTTGTCCCAGCAGGCTGCAACATCGGCCCAACGATCAGAGATGTCGTGATCTTCCAGATGCAAGCGCCACAGCAACGCCGAGGCATCAACCAGATCCAGTGCCACATCACTTTTTTCTTCGCGGATCCGCGCATCGTACAGCTTGATCGCCTCATTGGCCTGACCAAGGTCGAGGTGATAAAGCGCCTTGTGCCACCAGTTGTGGACCTTGAAAAAGTTGTCATCCCCTGACCAGTTTGGTTCGCGCGACGCCATCCATTCGATCCCGTCCTCAGCACGTCCCTGCATTTCCAGCACATGCGCAACGGCGTGCTGCGCCCAGCAGTCCAACGGATCGCGTTCGACCGCTTCACGACCGATTGCTTCGGCCCGGCCATAATCTCCGGTCTCTTCCAGCCCGAAGGCATACATGCCAAGGAGGATGGAATAGCCCGGTTGGTCTTCCGACCACTTCGGCAGGACCCGTGCAATCCGATCCCGCAGGTCACGCGCATTGGCGCGGTAAAAGTCCATCAGATGACCGGCTTGCAGGCCCAGAATATCGTGTGGAAACGTCATGTTGTGGCGGTCCAACTTGACCGCAGCTTCTGTCCAATTGTTGGCGAGAAGAGCATTCAGGGCATCGACATGCGATTTTTCCAGGTCGGATTTAGCAAGTGGACGGACTGTCGCCAAAATGTTCCGCGCCTCAGCTGCGGCATCAGGCTCGGTTGCCAATCCGAACAGATAGGCTTTCAGAACATACGGCATTGCATAGTCCGGCGCGGCCTCAATCGCCTGGTCGGCCAGCACCACGGGATCGCCTCGGTAGATGTTGAACGCGCGCATGGCAGCGTTGAAATAGTCCGAAGCGACTTCTTTTGAACCGGCAGCTGGCCAGTTTCCGGACAATCGCGTTTCTTGATGGGACATGTCATTCTCCAAACTCTTTTTTGACTGGGCGGATTGCCCGAATGCGATGGCTCTACCGCGCCGCCGCATGGACTGCTTGAAGTCAATTGGGAGATTTTTGGGAGATCATTGGAAATCTGTATTTGAGACTTCGCTTGGGCTAAAATGGCAAGACCGAGGGAGCAGTACGAGAATGCGATACGAGTTCGATGCCTTTACGTTAGACACTGACACCCGCGAGCTTCGCCTTGGTGTGAAAGCTGTCGCGCTTGAGCCGCAAGTCTTTGATCTGTTGGTTCTTTTGCTCGAAAACCGCCATCGGGTGGTTGCCAAGGACGAGATTGTCCAACGTGTATGGTTTGGACGTGTGGTTTCGGATTGGACAATCCTTGGCCGCATAAAGTCTCTGCGTCAGGCATTGGGCGACGATGGGAGCGCTCAGAGATACATCCGTACGTTGCGCGGGCAAGGGTTTCGCTTTGTGGCACCCGCCAAACTGGTGTCGGCAGAATGTGCCACAGCACTGGAAGCGTCCGAAACCACTGAACAGAAAACAGTCGGGGCACCACCATGTATCGCAGTGTTGCCGTTTTCAGCACTCGGCGACCTAGAGGTCGGAAGATCATTGGCGGATGCAATCCCGCGCGAATTGATCCGATCGCTTTCCAGTGTGCGTTGGTTGCGTGTCATTGCACACGGATCGTCATTCAGGTTCCGAGGACAGACGATCGAGTTTGAAGATGTAAAGTCACTAC